>JAUQXU010000132.1 GCA_030837935.1 Candidatus Brocadia sp. | reverse complement strand
CCTTGACCTTGATATCAATTGCAGGACCATAAAACTTTGCTTCTCCCTCCATTCGCGTATACCTGAGTCCTTTTTTATCAAGGGCAACCTTCAAGGCATCTTCGGCATGATCCCAAACTTCATCCCGGCCTATATATTTTTCCTTTTCACCCTTACCTCGTACGCTTAGCTCTATCTCATATTCATTAAATCCGAAACTTGAAAGCATGAACTGTGCCAGCTCAATTACTCCCAGGATTTCAGCTTCTAATTGATCCGGTGTACAAAATATATGTGCATCATCCTGAGTAAATCCACGCACACGCAGAAGTCCGTGCAAGACACCAGATCTCTCGTACCGATACACAGTTCCCAATTCTCCCCATCGCAAAGGTAGGTCACGATAACTGTGAAGTTTTGTCTTATACATAAGCACAGCAAAAGGGCAGTTCATAGGTTTTAAGATATATTCATGCCCATCAACCTCAATTGGTGAGTACATGCTTTCGCGGTAAAAATTCCAATGGCCGCTGGTTTTCCATAAGTTGATTTTTGCAATATGGGGACTATAGACAATCTCATATCCGCGCTTAAAATGTTCTTCCCGCCAAAAATTCTCAACAATATTTCTTATTCTGGCACCTTTTGGATGCCAAAAAGTTAAACCAGGCCCCCCTTCTTCATGAAAACTGAAGAGGTCTAAGTCTTTGCCTATTTTTCGGTGATCTCGTTTTTCAGCTTCTTCGAGGAATTTCAGATACTTGTCAAGCTCTGCTTGCGTAAAGAATGCCGTCCCATAAATACGTTGCAACATGGGATTCGTTTCTTTGCCACGCCAATAAGCGCCTGCCACACTCAGCAGTTTGAATGCCCTGGCCTTTCCTGTGCTCTGAATGTGCGGGCCACGGCACAAGTCTACAAACTCTCCCTGAGTATAAAAAGATACATTATCATCCTCGATATCCTTAATGAGTTCGGCCTTGAATGGTTGACCAACGGCTTCCATCTTCTTTATGGCAACATCGCGAGGTAATTCCATCCTTTTGATAACAATATCCTCACTGATAACCTTTGCCATTTCTTCTTCGGTCTTCTTGATATCCTCTTCAGATAGACTGTGCGGAAGACTGAAATCATAATAAAATCCATGCTCAATGGTAGGTCCTATGCCAAGCTTTACACCGGGGAAGAGCCGGCTGACAGCCTGCGCCATAATATGAGCTGTGCTATGGCGGAGAATATCTAAGCCTTCTTCTGTTCCTTCAGTAATTACAGATAAAGAAATATCCTCTTTAATAGGATAACTAAGATCCACGAGCATACCGCTAGCCTTCCCCGCTAACGCTCTTTCGCCCAAACGGCTACCAATATTGCTGGCGATTTCACCAATAGTTGTATTATCCTTATACTCTTTTTTTGTTCCGTCCGGTAATGTAACCTTAACCATAATAGTAGAACTTTTCCAACGCCCTCAGCTATAAGGTGCTCATAATTCTGATTTGATAAAACGCTCTATTTTATATTAATAAATATTCCCTATCTCTTCTAAAAATACAATATTGTATTTTTCTCTTGTTGATGTCAACGATAATACGGCTGCATACGAATTGGATATCTAACGAATATGTATAACAATTCATGGTGGGCGATACTGGGCTCGAACCAGTGACCTCTTGCTTGTCGAGCAAGCGCTCTAGCCAACTGAGCTAATCGCCCTAAGTATTTATTTACCGTTAAAATTTCACTGAACCTTCTCCCGAAATCTTTAAGAATGTCATACTTAGGTGGAATTATGCTATCAAATAGGTTATTTATTGTCAAGGAAAAACGGCCTTAAAACTTTAGCATAATTTCCAAAAAAGTATTTAAAATAAATGTATGCTTTGTTATGATTATATCATCAAGACACAAAGCGTTTGTAATTTAACTGAAATTCTAATAAAACGAGCAAATTGGTTTTCCTTGGCTACAATAATAGAAAAAATTAATGCGCTGAAAACACAGAGAAATGCGGTAATCCTTGCGCATAACTATCAGAGGGGCGATGTGCAGGATATTGCTGACTTTACAGGAGATTCGCTGGGACTTTCACAGCAGGCGGCAAAGACAAAAGCCGATATAATTCTGTTCTGTGGTGTACACTTTATGGCAGAAACGGCTTCTATCCTTTGTCCTGACAAGATAGTGCTCCTGCCTGATGAGCATGCAGGTTGTCCAATGGCTAATATGATAACCCTCAAAGAGTTAAGAATAAAGAAAAAGGAACATCCGAATGCCACAGTAGTTTGCTATGTAAATAGCACTGCAGCTATAAAAGCAGAAAGTGATATATGTTGCACTTCTTCTAATGCAATGAAAATTGTGTCGTCAATTCCAAAAGACCGGGAAATCCTCTTTATACCGGACAAGAGTCTTGGGGGATATATATCATCTAAACTGAACCGCCCCATGATACTTTGGGAAGGATACTGCCCCACGCATCACAGGATACTCGCGGAACATATTCTTAAATTGAAGATAACACACCCTGATGCCAGGGTTGTTGTTCACCCTGAATGTACACCGGATGTGATTGCATTGGCAGACCATGTTGCCAGCACTACTGGTATCGCAAAATATTGTAAGGAAACAGATGCCAGGGAATTTATCATTGGGACAGAGATAGGCATTTTACACCGTCTAAAAAAAGAGAATCCCCAAAAAACTTTCTATGCTATCACTCAACTTGCAGATTGTTCCAATATGAAACTCATTAGCCTCGAAAAAGTATTGTGGTCTTTGGAGGACCTTGTTTATCAGATAAAGGTGCCGGATGATATTGCGGGAAAGGCACGGTTAGCAATCCAAAAAATGCTGGACTTGTCGTAATTTACTGCAGAGACATAAAGAGCGCAAAGAAAGATCTTGTGATTACAGAAGAAAAACTTGAAAGATTAAAGGGTAATATAAAAACCTTAGAAAGCGTCGTAGTGGCCTTTTCAGGAGGTGTGGATAGTTCCCTTGTGGCAAAAGTTTGTCATGATGTCCTTGGAAACCAGGCCCTCGCCGTTACTGCGCGATCAGAAACCTATCCGGCATATGAATATGAAGAGGCCAGGAAAATTGCGAAGGAAATTGGCATTCGCCATATGACCATTGACACCAGCGAACTCAATATAGAAGGCTTTGCCAACAATCCACCCAATCGATGCTATTTCTGTAAATCGGAGCTATTTGGCAAGCTCAAAGAAATTGCCAGGGAAAAGGGTTACAAAAACGTTGCAGATGGCGCAAATCTTGACGACACGGGTGAGTACAGGCCAGGACTCGATGCAGCAAGAGAACTTGATGTGCGAAGTCCTTTAAAAGAATGTGGGTTGAGAAAATCGGATATACGCAAGATATCAAAGTACCTTAACCTTTCCAACTGGGATAAACCCCCCTATGCATGCATGTCTTCCAGGTTTCCTTACGGAAACTCCATTACCGAAGAGAAATTGGCAATCGTTGCCTCAGCAGAAAATTATTTGAGAAGTATTGGACTAAAACAATTCCGTGTAAGACATCACGACACCATTGCACGAATTGAGGTATTACCGGAAGATATTCCCGTCCTCCTAGATGAAGGAAAACGCAAAGAACTTGTCAGGAAATTCAAAGAAATTGGTTATAAATACGTAACGATCGATATGGAAGGTTACCGCAGCGGCAGTATGAATGAAGTGCTTATACAACAAAAATAGAAGGGGTAATGTTTTGAATATTTTGACATTACCCCTTTCACAACAGGAAAAATGGACTGGATTATTGCAATATCGCGGTATCGGTTCCAGCTGTACTGGATAAACGAGCACCAGTAGCATTTAGCCATATATTATCATAACCCACCGTGCTTGTTCCGTAATAACCACAAGTCGCAGTACCTTTCCATTCAACATGTCCGTCAATAAAGAGTACGTTTTGTCCTTTGTGATTGTGGTTGCTTGAAAGCCCTGTATTTGTAGTGTCGGTTCCCAGCCTATCTGCAGCGATAACTACTCCAGATTCATTATTCGCGGTACCTGGGAAATAATGGTTATCATCATAACCGTAACTGCAAGTGGACTCCATAAAAGTGGTATTATCTGTTGTTAAGGTTAAAACACTCGTTTCTGAAACGGCGCTGTCGCTCGGACATCTGAAGATTTTTCTATCAGTAATATACGTATCAAAAAGTTTTCCAAGCGACCGTAATTCTGTTGTTTTATCGGAGCTGCCGCTCGTGGTGGGGAATGCTTCATTATTATCATTCGCATACATATTAAGGGCCAAACCAATCTGTTTCAGATTCGATGCGCACTGTGTCCTGCGTGCTGATTCACGCGCACGTCCCAATGTAGGCAACAGGATACCAGCCAAAATACCGATAATGGCGATTACAACCAGTAACTCTATCAAGGTAAAACCCATATTTCTCTTTTTCTTCTTCATAACCAGGTTCCCCCATTAAGATTGTTAATAGTTTTTTCTTATAATTAGCGACAATGGACAATTCCATAGAAGGCTACCGTAGCGGCAGTATGACTGGAGTACTTATACAACAAAAACAGAAAAGGGTAATATTTTTGATATTACCCTTTTCGAAACAAGAAAAATGAACTGTATTATTGCAATATTGCGGTATCAGTTCCAAGTGTACTGGATGCACGAGCACTTAAATCATTTTGCCATATATCATCATAACCCACCGTCCCCGCAGTGGTCGTCCCGTAGTAACCACAAGTCGAGGTACCTTTCCATTCAACGTGGCCGTCAATAAAGAGCACGTTTTGTCCTTTATGATTATGGTTGTTTGAAAGCCCTGTACTTGCAGTGTCAGTTCCTAGCCTATCTGCAACGATAGCTACACCCGGGTCATTTCCCGCTGTATGGTTATCATCATAACCGTAACTGCATCTTGAAGACGTAAAAGAAGCTCCATCATCTGCGGCCAATTGCAAAACACTCGTTTCAGTAACGGCGCTATCACTCGGACATCTGAAGATTTTTCTATCAGTAATATAGGTATCAAAAAGTTTTCCCAGTGATTGTAATTCTTCTGCCGGATCGTCGCTGCTACTCGTGGTGGGAAACGCTTCATTATTATCATTCGCATACATATTAAGGGCCAAACCAATCTGTTTCAGATTCGATGCGCACTGTGTCCTGCGTGCTGATTCACGCGCACGTCCTAATGTAGGCAACAGGATGCCAGCCAAAATACCGATAATAGCAATTACAACCAGTAACTCAATTAATGTAAAACCCGCATTTCTCCTTTTCATAGCCAATTCTCCTTTAAAATTATTAAACTTTCCTTCTTAAAGTTTTGTAATAGAGCAGCACAATACATATCTTATTTTTTGATTACCTCCTTTTTAGGTAATATTGCATGAGTTTGTCGGAATGTCAAAGTTAGGTTTAAATGCAAAACACTTGCACGAATTCAAAAAGCGTAAAGAACCATTTTGTTACTTTTTATTGCAAATATCGGAACAATTTAAAAATAATTTAGTAAAAACAGCCTGAATTCTTAGCCGCCAGGACAGAAAACACAAAAGTAATTGAATTTATTATACTTAGATCAAATAAAAAAAACAAAAGATTTAAAAATTATCGTTTGACTTATAAACTTTTTATTTTGTGCCTCGGTGCGTTTGCGTGGCTGGTGAATAGATGAGACAAGATAAACACTTGCCAGAATAAACAAAAAACGGTAATATAAATTACTATGAAACAAGCAATGTTTTTTGAAAAACTTGGTGATGGCAGAGTAAAATGCTATCTTTGCCGTCATCATTGTGTTATTGACGATGGCAAAAAGGGCATTTGCCGGGTCAGGGAAAATCGTAGTGGCATACTTTATTCCCTCGTTTATAAAAAACTGATTTCAGAGAATATAGATCCGATAGAAAAGAAACCCTTTTTTCATTTTTTTCCTGGAAGTACCGCATTCTCTGTGGCAACTGCGGGATGTAACTTCAGGTGCCTAAACTGTCAAAACTATGAGATATCTCAACTACCGAAGGATCATGACCAGATTGTAGGTAGAGATGTTGAACCGGAAAAGATCGTTGAAGATGCCCTGGGTTATCACTGTAAAAGTATTGCATATACCTACACAGAACCTACCATTTTTTTTGAGTATGCATATGAAATTGCAAAAATAGCCTCCCAAAAAGCTATCAAAAATGTATTTGTAACAAATGGATATATAACACGCGAGGCATTAACAACAATAAAGCC
>JAUQXU010000131.1 GCA_030837935.1 Candidatus Brocadia sp. | reverse complement strand
TTTAAAGCAAATAGGAAAAACGTTGTTATCCTTACATAAGACACAAATACTTCCAAATTGTAAAATGATTACCGAAGGGTAAACTTATCCCCTTATAGGGGTAAACCCAAAGCCACCTGCTCTGCGGGTGGATTCTTTACTTGATATTAATATCGAATATCGATATTATAAACCAATATCTATGAACGATATTAATGAATCAATGTTACGAGACATCCATCTCGCATTTATAAAAATGCATATCCTTTACCATGCCTCAAAAGAGGAGATCTTTGGCATTGGTTTGATTGAGGAATTGGGAAGACATGGATACAAGCTTAGTCCGGGCACGCTGTATCCAACGTTGGCAAAAATGCAAGAAGCCGGTCTTTTGACTTGTGAATGCAGGACTGTCCGGCACAAACAGCGGAAATATTACAAGATTACTCATGCCGGGATGGCACTGCTCAACGAGGTGAAGGTCAAGTTGAAGGAATTATATGATGAGGTTGTGAAAGGAAAATGAAAAACAATTCTGATTTTCAAGGATTTGATATATTAAGAATACGGCCAATTCGGTCGGTGGTTTTATGGCCCGGATTCCCTTATATTTTTCAGGCATTGATGCTTGCGGTATTTATTTCCCTTGCAGTTATTGGTTGGGGCCATTTTGCACCGGAAGGGGTGAATGATAAACTTTACGCAAAGACGAATATTGTTAATTTGATGGTTTGGGGGTTATGGTGGCCTTCCATGGTATGGGGGGCTGTATTATTTGGTCGTATTTGGTGCATGGTATGTCCGCTTGAGCTTGTTGCCAATGGAACCGAACGGCTGGCGCGAAGGCTTGGAATCAAACAACTTGTTCTTGGCAAGTGGTTACGGTCGGGTGCGTTGATCGTTGGAATATACGCCCTTATCCAATTACTTGTTGCCGGTGCACACCTGCATCGCGTTCCAGCATATACGTCGTTGTTTCTATGGGGATTGCTTGGGACGGCAGGGTTGGTTGGTTTCTTTATAAAAGACCGCGCTTTTTGTCGTGGGTTTTGTCCGGTGGGACTTTTGTTAAGTACCTACGGAAGAGGCGGGATGTTAGCGGTACGCGCCGGATCAGGCCAGATTTGCAATACGTGCTCAGGCAAGGATTGCATTATGGCATGCAACAGGACCAGGCTTTATGGTCGAAGCTGTCCGAGCCTGTTGAATCCACCAAAATTAAACAGCAATCGTGATTGTCTTGTATGCGGTCAGTGCATAAAATCGTGCAATCCTGACAATATGCAGTTGGTCCTGCGTCGTCCATTTCATCCGGCCAACGCACGTGAACCATTGGCATCATGGCCTGTCACCATTTTTGTCATGATAGTTTCTGGATTTGTTACAGGAGAGTTATGCAGTGAATGGAAAACTGCCCAATCCATCTTTCTTTGGTTTCCTGAGCGTTTCACAGAACACTTGAGCCTCTCTTCTGTGGGAGGGTGGATTGAGGGAGTTTGGATGATATGTGTCTACCCACTGCTACTCTGGTTTATCCTCGGTGTCTTGACTTCGCTGAATAGTGATGACGCATCCATCATGGTAAAGTCCTGGCGTCTTTTGGCACTTCCTCTTGCGGTTGTTGTTTCAGCAGGGCACATAGCTAAGGGACTGGCAAAGTTTACTTCCTGGATAGGCTTCTTCCCCCATGCATTGAAAGACCCCATGGGCATTATGACCGCTTCAGGAATAAGTTCAAAAGCTATTCCGCAGCCTGCGCCTCTTTTGTCTCTACCAGTTGTTTCTCTTGTGGGAATGGTGCTCGTTGTTACGGGCATTTATTTCTCCATACGTGAAGCCTGGTTGGCCAATCCTGAGACCTATCATCTGCGTTTGGCCCCAAAACTTGTACTGGCTGTTCTCTTTGCTTTTATCATATTTGGATGGGGTTTCATAGGATAATTTTAGGATTTGCGATTTGAGATTTAGAATTTGCCTTTAAATTTCAAATCTATAAATCGTAAATTGTAAATCTAACATCGTGAATCCTATTTCGTGTCTCAGTGTTTCTGAAAATAGGAAGGACATAAAAATGGTTTATCTGATTATCTGTGCTGTTGCGCTTGTCGTTTCTGCCTTAACATTGTTTTCTGGCTTTGGATTAGGTACCCTTCTGATGCCTGCCTTTGCGATTTTTTTCCCCATAGAAATTGCCATTGCAACAACTGCTATTGTCCATCTGGCAAACAACATCTTTAAGCTTGCACTTGTTGGTAAGATGGCGGATTTTAAAACAGTCCTGAAGTTTGCCATCCCTGCCTCAATTATGGCCATTGCCGGGGCATTGTTGTTGAACTATTTTGCGAATATTCAATCCATTGCAGAATATCATCTTGCAGGAAAAACCTTCACTATTACGGCCGTAAAACTTGTGGTTGCCATTCTTTTAGCAATATTTGCAATCTTAGAACTCAGTCCGCGTTTTGAAAAACTTGAGTTTCATCCGAGGTATATTCCGCTTGGTGGGGCGCTTTCTGGATTCTTTGGTGGACTGTCAGGCCAACAGGGCGCCCTGCGCTCCGCTTTTTTAATCAGGTCAGGACTGAAAAAAGAATCATTTATTGGAACGTCGGTTGTTTCAGTTGTTATAGTAGATATGTCTCGTCTTATTGTTTATGGGGTCACCTTCTTTTCAAAAAACCTTGCTGTAATTCAAAATCAGGTTGGGATTGGATTGATTGCGGCTGCTATCTTAACAGCATTTTTTGGATCATTTATCGGCTCGCGCCTGATCAAAAAAATCACCATGCGTACGATCCAGGTTATTGTTGGGATATTATTGTTTTTTGTATCGATTATGTTGGGTGTTGGATTGATATGATCTGTTGAATAAAACAATGCATTGTTATCAATAGGAATTTATCTCAAAAAGCACTTTTTAATCCTGAGTAAAAAGAACCCTTTTTGATTGTAGTAAATTTCTAAAGAAAATTTATTTTCCCATGATTCTCATGTGTAAGGAGAAGAATTCCGATGAAACAAAGAAAAATAAGAAGTTGTCATCCTGGACATTATGAAGAGATTGTAGTATTTCATGGTAAACATATTATTCTTATGTGTTCTCTAACCCTTTTTGTTCTTTTCACCGGTTTATTTTCCGCACTTCTCCATGCGGAAGAATTTTCTGGGAAAAAACCAGACCTTACCCTTT
Organism: Candidatus Brocadia sp.; assembly: GCA_030837935.1. Lineage (GTDB taxonomy): Bacteria > Planctomycetota > Brocadiia > Brocadiales > Brocadiaceae > Brocadia. The sequence goes on along the minus strand of JAUQXU010000131.1, from coordinate 146 downwards.
CAAACTTCTTTTCTGAAGGTTGGAAGTTTATGCAATGGGAGGAACCTGAACAGGAACCAGACCAGGCACCACGGTTCAGACTCCTCAAGATCCCTGCAACGGTTTTTGAACGTGAAATACGTATGAATTACTCATTCACCAATAAT
>JAUQXU010000130.1 GCA_030837935.1 Candidatus Brocadia sp. | reverse complement strand
AAATTGTCAGAAACAAGCTTTTCTTCTTCTTTTACCGACGGGATGAGGCTTTCTACTGCCGTAAGCGCCTCCACGAACCGTTTTATATCCTCTTCTATTTTTTTTAGTGATTCGTCAATCTCTTTTGTTGTTCCTCCCCTGCTCAATAAAAGGCCAATATCCGCCTCTAACTTTTTAGATTCGGTAAAGTCTTTGTATCGCTGCGCACCTTCTGTAATAAGATCATCTTTTCTTTTGGCAATAAGCCCCACTTGTTTGTGAACCTCAGCCTCTAACTCCAATACCCGTTTCTTTTCCGGAGAAGTCGTCGCCATTTGCTCCAGGGCAATTTCCTCACCTTTCCTTGCTGCTTCCTGCAAGGTCTTTTCAACTTCAGCCTTAGTCCTTTCTGCAATCTTTCGGCTTTCCTCCTCGGCTCTTTTTGCTGCCTCCAATTCTGCCTGTTTTTGTATTAATTCTTCTGTCCTTAACCTTTCTTCCAAACGTGTTGCCTTTTCAGCTAAAAAAGCAGCGTTGAATTCTGCATTCTTTAATTCTAACAGTGCTTTATCATATCGAATCCTGGACGTTTCCAACCGAATCTCAAATATAGTAATCCACTGGGCACCGATGGCCTTTTTCCATAGTAAAATACTGTCAATTTTTTCCCGTATCGTATTACCAAGTTCAATGTCTCCGATCTCCGTTTTTAAAGATTCCAGATACTTTGCAAGATTCCTTTCATCTTCAGATACCTTAGCTTTAATCTCTTCCAATCTGTTCGTAAAAAAGGATATCACCGATTCCTTCTCTTTGATACTGGCTTGCATTGCTGTAATGTAACTTCTCGCAATATCCGCCTCTTTTTTCACTATGGGAGCTTGTTCATGAGAAGTTAACAGTGTCTCTTCTAATCTTAATATCGACTTTAATAATACAACTATTTCGTCATAAGCTTTTGACTGATCATGTAGCACTTCAATCCGGTCCTTATATGTCTCTATCTGCTCACTGTCTATATCTATCTTTTCCTTAACTATGGCAAGTTCTTTATCCAGTAATTCTATAAATTTTTGACTAACTTCCTTACCCAAGTAATACATTTTTTCTTGTTGAAGTCTTTCCAGATAAGCATCCATTGCTTTTACGTCTCGTTCTACCTTAGCTATAGAGGAATTTATTTCTTCTATGGATTTTGCAACGTTAGTTTTTACCTCTTCATCTTTTATTTTAGCCTTTTTAATATCCTCTGTTGTTACTGTTACACCCATTTCAGAGAGTTTTATTTCGATATCCCTTTTTTCCGTCGTTTGAGCCTGAACATTGCATAATAAACCAACACATAAGAAACAAACACTTAAATATCTCGCTAATACCTTTTGTAAAAAAGGGACTAGGATAAACACGTTTCTTTTTTTAAGCGTTCCGGACTTCAAAAACATAGTTAATTCTCCCGGTAGGATTGCTTCATTTTCTTGTCTTGTCATAATTTTATGAGAATAAAATTAAAAATATAATATTATCATATCATACAAAATATTCAATTCAAAGGATATGTATGGCCAAAGACATCTATTTTTCGAAAACTTACGATTCATTTTCTTTATATGAGGGATACCATAAATTTAATTGCATCATTTATAAACCTTACGCTATAGTATGGAGACGCAAATAATCATAAGTTTTTTTACGGTAAGCAATAATGAAACTTCTAACTCGAGGATAGGAATATGTCAATACGAACCAAAATCTTTATAATTGCCGCTGTTCTTTTGCAGGCAATGCCGGGATTAATACCTCTTCTGGCTGAACAAACGAGTGAATACAAACCATCAACGGGAGAATTTATCAAAAAGATACAAAGACTCCGTATACCTTTCATAACCAACGCAGGCCAAACCCATGAAAAGATAAAGTTTTATGCCCATACCTTTGGCGGTAGTGTATTCATAACAACAGATAACGAGATTGTCTATTCCCTACCCGCATCAAAAATAATGGGGACTGATAAATCTTCTTATCATGTGAGTGAAATGGACAGGACAATACCACGTAAGGATGCAGATAATAAATTTACCAACTATCAAACTCATTTCCTTATGCGCACCGATAAAAACAATTCTCCCTCTTACTTACCTAATGAGAAGAATAGTACATTGTTAGGAGGTAATCTTGCTCTAAAAGAAGAGATTATCGGTGGTAAAATTAATACAGTGAAAGGAGAACGAAAGACCGCAATAAAGATAAACTACTTTAGGGGAAATGATCCATCCACATGGAAAAGGAATATCTCTGCGTATGAGGTTGTGAATCTTGGAGAAGTATACAAGGGAATAAAAGTAAAACTGAAGGCTTATGGAAACAACGTTGAAAAACTGTTTTACATAAAGCCACATGCAGCCCCAGAGGCAATAAAGATGAGACTAAGCGGGGCACATGCCTTAAGGGTAAATGACGCAAGACAGCTTGAGGCAGAAACAGATTTAGGAACTGTCAGATTTACAAAGCCCGTGGCGTATCAGAAGATTAATGGCAAGAGGGTTGCGGTAGTTGTTGAATATCGGATTTCGAAGCCAGAAGTCGGAACTCAGAATACGGAAACAACCCTCTCAAATCAGAAATCCGGAATCCAAAATCCGCAATTGGAATACGGCTTCACGATAGCAAAGTATGACAATACACGGGAACTTGTTATTGATCCACTTCTTGCTTCCACATATCTGGGAGGATTTGAATCTGACTATGGCAATTCTATAGCCATAGATCCAGGTAAAAATGTTTTTGTGGCCGGCTATACTAATACCAAATCGCCATCAAAAGCTAAAATATAGCCCAGTGGAATCCAACCAATGTTTGAATGGTTTCTTTGTTGCAAACTATAGCAATTAGGGCATTCATTAAAGCCTTTTCCAACTCCTTCATCGAAGGCCAAAACTCG
>JAUQXU010000129.1 GCA_030837935.1 Candidatus Brocadia sp. | reverse complement strand
CCGTTTACGGGGGGATTATGGGGGGTGGCCAAATACAAGTCGCCGAAAGCCTAATTAATAAGGGAAAAGTATCATTATTATGAACAAGCAAAAGCTATTTCAGGTTTATCACGAAATCTATGCAACCAATTTTGGTTTCATGCCCTGCATAGAGAAGTGTGACGGAAGGTGTGAACAAAAGCCGTTGTCTGTGCTCTTGCCGTATGAAGATGAATTTATCTTTACCCGGAGCGGTAAACACATATCTAACGAAACGCTCACACTGCCTGGCGGTGCCCTTGAAATCATCGGTAACATGTGTAATTTTACCGATGGCATACAGTGCTTTATTCACGAACATCGTCCTATTGCCTGCCGTTTGTATCCCTTTTATCCGAATTTGACCGTTGAGGGAGACTTAGAACTGCTCATGGATGAGTTTTGCCCGCTTACGGAAGCATTGATGAAAGACTCTGCCTATATAGCAAACGTCGTATCGGCGTTAAACAAGCTCATCCCACTAATCGACACGGATTACTGGAAGATGCTGGGGCAGATACCATCGCATCTCTGGGATGACACCTGCAAGGAAAGACGTATTTGTATATTGGCAAAGTGTCAGTAACGAACAGCCCCAGATATAATTATCAAACCACTGGGTTTGAACTACAATGTAAAACAAACCCGACATGCAAAAGTCGTAACCTGATAACCGCATAGCGCAGCATAGCCGCAACCAAAACAACCACCCCTCAATCCACTCCTTCGCAAGGAGGGGATGAAGAGGTGATAAAAAACTTACAAAAAGAAGTTTTTATAGGGTAATGCTATACTGAGAGGGTTCATAGATTGTGATTTTATTTTGAAATTCCTAACGATAGGTTTAATACTATTCAATGAAAGCGCTATGAATCCCGTAGGGATGAAATGATTATAGATGATAGCATAAAACCCAACGATAAACCCCTAATGGGTGATATAATCATTTTTCCGTGAAATGCCCGGCGTGTCCATTATGTCATCCCCTTGGGATTGGGTGTTGTTTTCGGTCTTTTCATCTATAATCATTTTACCCCTTCGGGGTTCTTGTTTTCATGTTTTTAATAAATCACAATTAATGAACACGTTGAGTATATAACGTGCGTGCGATTCTATCGTCGGCAAATTATGGTGAAGAAAAAAATAAGACTTTAATGTACTATGAGAGTTATTATTCCTATGAGGGTTAGTATGCCGCCGATGATTTCTTTTTCGTACTCTTCGATGCTGCAGAGGTTTATTTTTTTTACACCGGTATAAGCCAGGATGGTCAGCACCAGCATGCCTGAAACGGTTGTTGCAGAAAGGATTATTGAGAGTAATACGAGTTTACCCCAACTAAAGGTGCTGGCAGCCAGAAATAGAGGCAATGCAGCGACACAGGGTGAGAAGCTTAACATGGCGAATAATGAAATGGCAAGGGTTTTATCTGAGAATTTTGAGTGGTTATGGTTATGCGTGCCGTGCTTTAACCTGCCGACAATGATAAAGGTAATGCCCAATACGATTAAGATAAAACCTGCCAGAGGCTCTGCAATGGATTCGGCATATTTTGTTATGTGAAATCCAAGAATGGCGATGATGAAACCCAGCAGGGTTGTTGTTAAGGAATGACCCAGCCCGGCGAAGGCAGTGATGAATATGGTTTTCGTCAAGCTCCACTTTTGCCCCTTCCCTATCAGGGCAAAAGGCATCCAGTGATTTGGCATTATGGCATGTGTCAAGGCGATGAAGAAGGTCGCCCCGATAAGACTGATTGTTGTATCGTACATAATAAAAACCTTAGTAAATGAAAACATCAAAATACAAAATTATCAACACAACGGTATTACTGCGATTTTGATTCAGGTGATGTATCTAACAGACGGTCATAACGACCTCTCTGGCTGGATCCAACGGCATAGACGTTATCCCTTCTATTTCCCCATATACCGAGTAAGAGGTAATTGGTACCGCTGTTCTGTTTGTTCCATTTTGTACCATCATAATACAGGATGGTGCCGTAATCTCCCACAGCGAAGATGTTGTTAGTGTCAAAACCCCATATCCTCCTCAGCCAGTTATCCGAACCGCTTGTCTGCCGTGTCCATTTCATCTTATTGTAATGAATAATGAAGCCATCCGCACCTGCAATGAAGACATTTTTTGAATCTGCTACCCAAACACTTGTAAGCCTTTTGTTGCTATTTTGAATAGGCTTTGTCCATTTCTTTCCGTTATAGTGAAGTGTGGTGCCATAATCTCCTACGACCCAAACGTTGTCCCTGCTGTTCCCGTGAATTCCATAAAGCCAATTGGTAGTCCCGCTGTTGTGTTCACTCCATATTTCCTCATTATAATGTACTATCTTTCCTAAAGCACCCACAATAAAAAGGTATTTTTCATGAAAACCCCACATGCCGCTCAGCCAATTGCTCAAACCGGCGTCTTTTCTTTTCCAGTTGGTACCATCAGAATAAAGAATAGTGCCATAATCTCCTGAAATATAGACATTATTCTGACTATTACCCCAAATTTTATTCAACCGGTATGGCGTCCGGCTTTCCTGGTTTGTCCATGATTTACCATCATAATGGAGTATGGCGCCTTGTGCGCCGACCGCAAAGATATTGTTATCGTCGAATCCATAAATGTCATCGAGCCACATATTGAATTTATGATAGACGGGATTCCATGTCTTTCCGTCATAATGTAATATGACGCTATCACACATATCCAATTCTATGGGTTGCATTTCTAAACCCCAATCTTTCGCACATGCGATAGGGATTGTAAAGAAATAGCATATCGCCAAAATGACACACAGAAAAAAAGTTGTTATTGTGCTCATATGCTCTGAAGAATGAAGACTTTTGACTCCCTCTGCTTTGTGCTCCGGCAGATCATGATAATCCAACAATCGCAATGCGTGCATGATCAGCGGCCTCAATGGTCTCTTCGACATCCAGGATGAGTGTTTTTTCTGCTTCGAGTGCCAGGACAGACGCAGAGGCTTCTTGTAATGTTTTGATGGTTTCTAATCCAACGGTAGGGATGTCAAATCGTGCGTCGAAATCGTGCTTGCTGACCTTCATGACGACAATCCCCTCTTTCCCAAGGTTTCCGCCGCGGCGGATGGCTGCATCAGTGCCTTCCAGGGCTTCAACAGCCAAAACGACTTTTTCCTTTATTACAATGCATTGACCAATGCCAAGTCTTGCAATCTCTTTGGCGATGGGCCATCCGAATTGGATGTCTTCCATTTCTGTTTCCGTGGGTTGTTTTTTCGTCAATATACCCTTTTGGGCAAGTAATTGCGGGACATAAAGCGTGGAGCTTTGTAATTCTATACCATCTTTTAATAATTCATCGGCAACTGCGCCAAGCAATGAGTGATCGTCTCTTCTTTTTACGTGTTTATACCAGAGATTAATTGTCCTTAAATCCGGCAGGAAGCGAAGATTTCTCCAGGAAGAGAACATATTGGTTTTTGTAAGTCCACCGGCCATGACGGCCCTGGAAACATGTTCCTGCTTAAATACCTTGATGAGTTTGCCAATCTGTGCGACACCAACCCAGTAAAGTTTTTCTACATATTGTTCAATTTCCGGAGATGTTTCACCTTCAATCCCAACGGCAATAACGGGTACATTGTTGGCCCGCGCTCCTTTGGCAAATAATATGGGGAATCGGCCGTTTCCGGCAATCAATCCGAGTTTTTCCATAGGTTATATTTCTTTGCTTTTATTGTTTTTTTGCGTACCCTGTGGTACACCAATACGATCTTCCAGTTGCCTTATTCTTTTTTCCAGGGTTTTAATATAATCTCTCATTTCAGGGAGTTTTTCAATGATCACATAGCAGCGGCGCATCCTCTGGATGGGGAGTGCTGGTGCACCGAGATACGTTTCATTACTTGGAATGTCATTGATAACGCCAGAATACCCGCCAACGGTAACGTTATCCCCGATTTGTATATGTCCCACAACCCCGGCACCACCGGCAAGGGTCACGTGTTTTCCAATCTTGGCTGAACCTGCAATGCCCGCCTGGGACACAATCAATGTGTTTTCACCTATTTCTACATTGTGCGAAATAACAACCTGGCTATCGATCTTTGTACCCTTTCGGATAATTGTTTCTCCCAGCGCGGCACGGTTAATGGTTGTGTTTGCTCCAATATCTACGTCATCTTCAATAATGGTGGCGCCAACCTGGGGAATCTTATAATAACTTTGGCCATCTGGGGCGTACCCGAAGCCACTGCTGCCAATAACAGTATTGCTATGGATGGTTACTCGTTTGCCAATAATAGTATCATTGTATATAACGGCATTTGGGTGAATGATCGTGTCATCGCCAAGAGTACAACCGTCTCCGATATAAACACACGGGTACAATACCACGTGGTTGCCGATACAGGTGTTTTTACCTATGGTGACGTACGGGTGAATAGAAACGTCTTGACCAATTAGGGCTGTTTTGTCTATTTTTGCAGAAGTATCTATGCCTTTTGTGTGGGCGGGCTTTTTGTACATCAGGAGTTCAACTAATTTTGCAAATGCAAGATAGGGATTGTTGCATACCAGCAGATTTCTTTTTCCCTTCTGTGAAAGAGACAAGGCGCTATCTTTTAATTTTGGTGAAACAATGATGGCCACAGCCTTCGTTTGATGGATCTTTTTTATATATTTATCGTTGGATATAAAAGTAATATGTCCCTCATGGGCATCGTCGATGCCCATGACGCCGCATATCTTTACGGAAGGATCGCCAATGACCATGCCGCCTACGTAATCAGAGAGTTCTTGCAGTGTTTTTTCCATTGCACGATACGTTTGTCACAAAACGGATGATGATTAACGTAATAATTAAAAAACTCCATCCAAGCACGCCGGTAATTATTTTGCTGTCGCCGAACAACCATTCGAGATTTGTTCTTACGTGATCGAAGAAGACTCTATTCTCCTTGATAAGAAATATCCACCCTGCATGGAGTCCGATAGAGAGATACAAGGATTTTGTTCTGAGATAGGCGTAGGACAGTACCACGCCAACAAGGAAGAGACCGATTATTGAAGGCAAGATGGTGGTAAAATTTACGATCATATCCTGGAAGGATTGATAAATAACTATAAAACCGATACATGGTTGAAAGCCGGGTGATACCAGAAATTTTACCTTGAAGAAATGTAATAAAGAGAAAAATAAACTGCTAATCCACACGGCGGATACGGCCTGCATATCAACCAACAGGCTTTGCAGGATGAATCCACGGAAAAATATCTCTTCAATACATCCGACCAGACCCGCGATGAGTAATATTTTCAAGAGTTGAAAGGTTAAATTGGCGGGGGATATTGCATCTGTTTGGAATATCTGAGTGCCGCTGATACATGCGAGGATGACATAGAAAAGAAACATCCCCGTACTGAGGAGAAACCCCATGCGTAACTGTCTCCACCATCCCTGGACAGGTTTTATTCCAATGGCAACAAAAGAGCCGATCCTCAGCGGTTTTCTCAAAAGGAAAATAAGGAGAATGGCAACGGTCATCATGATACGCCGCATGACCTTGCCAAACTCATAAGTTCCCTGCTTATAATGAAGCAAATCTTTTATAAAAGGACTTGATGATACCAAGGTATCCATGAATATCTTTATCACGGGTGCAATGAAGCTACTTAAGCATAAGGTGAATAAAAACAAGAGGCATATTTTTTTATACTGCTTTATATCGTCCAATGAATTCATGGAGAAATGATAGTGTTGTAAAAAGAAGTTGTCAACTGAAAATACCTTAAAAGATAAACCAGGACATAAAAAATGGTAATCAAAAAGTGTGTCATGGCACATAAGTGTGCAGTGACACAAGTGTGCCATGGCACACTTGTACAATGGATTATTTCAATAAATTTACAGCTGTTTATATTATCTTCAATCTCTGTAATTGTTTTGAAATAAGGTGATAGGACATAATTTCTTAAAACAGATTCCATTTTGATATTGCTGGCACTTATTTTGCTAAAACTTATGATTGTAAAGTGATTGTATAATTACCAAAAAACATCAGTGATAAAGGTAAACCCTGAGTGATCAGGGGGCGCAAAGTAAAGGGTCTTCAACAAACGTAACCCGGAAGTAGGAATTCATAAGTTAGAAATAAGAAGATTGCCTTACTGCCAAAGATGTATTTAAAAGAAATCTTTGCAGTAAGGCTTTTTGTTTTTAAGGGATACGTATCTATGAACAATTATTTGATAAATACAAAAAATTTAATCTGCGTAGCAGTATTTTTATTTCTGTCTGGTTTTGTTATTTGTGCCTTTTCACAAGACGTTGAATCATCCGAAGTCAGAATTTCCGGATATTCGGATATTCCTGAGGGCAGTGGTCAGCTTATTCAGGGTATATTGCCACCAAAAAAATATTTTGAAGATAGTCACATCCAGCGTTATGCCGTCGTGATAGGCATCTCCGATTATAAAGACCCCAGGATACCGGATCTGCAATATGCCGATGCCGATGCACAGGCTTTTTATGACTTTATCACCAGCCAGGTTGGCGGCAATTTTAATAAAGAGAATATTGCGTTGCTAAAAAACGATCGGGCAACCCTTAAAAACGTTAAGTTGGCGATCACGAATTTTCTAAAAAAGGCAATTGACACCGATTTTGTGGTTATCTTCATGGCTTGCCATGGTGTACCTGAACCCGATCGTCTTAATAATCTTTACTTACTGATGCATGATTCAGAACCTGATAGCCTGTCAGCAACGGCCTACCACATGGAACAAGTCAATGCCGATATGAAACGATACATCTCAGCAAAGAAGCTGGTTTTCTTTGCTGATACCTGTCATAGTGCTGGTTTGACGGAAGGCGCTATCGGTACGAGAGGGTTTCCCAATACCGTGAATGTAGCCCTTTCTACGCTTAAATCGATCAGAGATGGCTGGGGAATTGTAAGTGCCAGTCGAGCTGGTGAGGTCTCAATGGAATCCAGCCTATGGGGAGGGGGACATGGGGTGTTTACTCACTATTTGCTGGAAGGAATGAAAGGAAAGGCAGATTTAGAAGGAAATAAAAATGGCATTGTGACCCTCGCAGAGACATTCGATTTTTTAGAGGAAAAGGTAAAGCGGGCAACCCGGAACGCTCAGCATCCTGATACCTCAGGTAACTTCGATAATAACCTTCCCCTTGGATTCCCTGGTATAAAAATATCTTCGCAGGAAAACAGACAGACACCTGAGATGCAACGCTTTGGAACCTTGCAAATTAATACAAATCCTGAAGGGGCATCTGTATATGTGAATGGGAAGGAAGTTGGTACAACTCCCCTGAACATGAAGCTCATGAGTGGTACGTATCCGGTTACGGTAAAAAAAAGGGGCTTTGCCGATAGGTCTGATACCTTTTTTATCAATCCGGATGAGCAGACAGATGAGTATATTGCGATGCTCAACGAAGATCTTTTGCTCGCACAGCTCGATCTTAATACCCCTGGTGACAGTCAATTGAAAAATGCTGAATCTGTGCAGAGTTTGGAATCTGTTGCATCAATGCATAATGGAGAGGATATACGGCAGACAAATGATATCGACGATATGCAAAAGACAAAGGACAACATTAATGCGCTTATTAAAGAATTAGAGGTATTGGCAAAAGAACAGATTAAGGAAGAAAAACCCAAAGTCGCAAAAAATGCTAAAGAACAGAAACCCGAACTCATGGAAATTCCACTCACGATACCTGTGTCTATTAAGGAGTTCAATGTGAAGATGGGCATTTTATCGAAAAGACGTGATATGGAAAGGCTGCGACAAAAGGTTATTGATGCATTGCTGGAACAACAGAGTTTGAGTGTCGTAGAAAGGGATTTAGAATTTCAGGAGGAGATTTTAAGGGAGCAAAGGCTCAGTGGTTCTGTTCTTGCCGATGGATTGTTCAGGATCGAATTAGGAAAGATACAGGGGGCAGCATTCCTTTGCTTTGGTGGCGTTTCTCAGGGAAACACATCGGATGA
>JAUQXU010000128.1 GCA_030837935.1 Candidatus Brocadia sp. | reverse complement strand
CTGTCTTTATTATTATAAGGTTTAGCGGCAGGATTTCCAAAATAACTATACCATACATATCCTTCTTTATTAGCCGTTTTTTTATGTACTTCCATTATATTACCCTTGTTTCCAGTTACTTTGATTAATAAACTCATATTTTATCTCCATTCAAATGAAATTATACATCTACTTTTTTATTTATCATCACTTAATTTCTGAATTTCATCCCAAGCATTTTTGTCGTCTATAAGAACCCCGTCATCACGTCTAACAATCTCTTTTAATTTGGTCATTAACTCATTTTTTGAAACTTTTGGTTTCCCTAATTCATCGAGAGCTTTTTCAATCAAATCTCTTGTTGGACGTACAAAATCTTTTTCTAAATCTTTTGCGGATTTTTCATCTTCATGCCAATAACCTGTAAACCTACCATCCTCTTTCCTTTGGACTCCATGAGAACTTATATTTGTCAGTACCCAATCTATCGATTGAAACTCTAAGCCAAACTGATTTCTAAATTCTTTTACTGCCTCGTTATAGTCATTATAATATTCTCCCCATTTGCGTTTACCTTTCTTACCGTCAAATCTTCCCAGCTTTTCTAAACCATCAATTGTTGTATCCATCATTACACTAAATGAAGCTGGGTCTTTTAAGTAGAGAAATAAAGTTACTAGGCCTTTACCAGCTCCATTTAATTTATAATTTGGGTTTTCTAAACATTTCTCTATCCTTACTGATTCTGGTTCATTTCCATTCAGCAGATAGTTAACCCAAATATTCAACTTCTCAGTGGGATTTGCCAATATTTTGTTTCGGTTTGGTTTGCTTAATAATTGCCCCCACCAGCGCCCTGAGTAAGTTTCTGATAGATCAACTACATCAAATATTTGATTTAAAAGATCAGCGTTAATTTTTCCGATATTCGTGAGTAGTAAATCCGATGCCTTCGTTTCCCTTTCAGTTTTATCTTTAAGACGTTCTTGCCAAAACCTTCTACCACGTTCGTTTTCACGTATGAACTTAATTATCTCTTTTTCTGTTCCAAAGAATCTTGGCTCTTCATCTTCAGGTTCTTCAAGCTCTTCAACATTATATCTATCATAAATGTTTAACTTGCCCCCCTCTGTCTTTATTATTAATTCCCATATTATTTTCCCATTTGACTTTAGGCTAGCATTGGTTTTTTCATAATTTAGTTTTAGCAAAAGAGAATTCTTTTCATCAGATATTTTGATTGTATTTCCATTGTCAACTTTTTCAATTTTTGCATGCCTTATCCATTTTGACTCATCAAATTCTATTAGAAATTCAATGAGCTTATCGCTATCTTTTCCTGGAATTTCATCCCAGCTAAACAAAAACTTTTCTGACATTTTATACCCATCTTCTTTAATCACTTAAAATCTGTATTTCTTTCCAAGCCTTTTCATCGTCGACAAGGATGTCACCATTACGTCCTACAATCTCTCTTAGTTTAGGAATCAGTTCATTTTTTGAAGCTTTTGTTTTCCCTAATTCATCAAGACCTTTTTTGATTAGACCATTTGTAACATGTACAAAATCTATCTGTGATGGAACTGTTATTTTATTGACCCCTTTTACATTATCATAGATGGTATCCCAATCTTTTTTAGTCATTTCAATAATTGTCCGATTAAGCGAAATTTTGGTATCAAGTTCATCTTCAAGAGGCTTTGTATTTAATGGAGGATCAAAAATTTTTATCCATTTAACTGCTTTAGTATGTGGATAATCAATTTTTTGGTTAAATTCATATCCACCAATAACCTCTGCCAATGCATTAATATGAAAATTTTTATCATAAACAATTGCCTTGTGGCCTGGTTTGATGTCGAAAAAATCCTTTATTATTTCCGCCCACCTAGAAATTTTGTTTTCTGTAGACTTATATATGTTAAAATTGCCATTTTCCTCTTTTACACTTAGTTTATTTATTTGTTTATTATTGATTTTTGGAATCACTTTTTTCTTTTTTTCATCGAATGTTATCTCCACTGAGTTATCTCCATAAGATACATGGATGGTTTTATCACTAAATTTGTTGATTTTTGCATTATTATCCAAAACAATATCAATAGTTTTTACGGCATTGTAGAACTCATCAGCTATCTTTATGTTGGTTATATCTTTAGGTATTTTTATTTCACCAAGTATCTTAGTAATAGATGTTGCTGACAGGTCTTCATACTCAGTCTCATCCCAATATTGTTCAAATTGCGTTCTCTTAAGGAAACTTAGGAGTTTATGGCTGTCACTTCCAGGGACATTGTTCCAGCTAAATAGAACTTTTAAGGGGTACACCTCTCTTAAAATCTTTTTTATTAACTCTTTATCTGGGTTCCTTGTCAGGTCTCCGAATTTAGTTTTTCTCCAGTCCGTGTCATGACACCATCCGATGCATATTAAGTTATTATTTCTGCATTTATCCCACAACCAAGCGCGCTCCCCGGGTGAAATTTTCCAATATCTTATATTTCCCTCTGGCATTTTTTAAGCATCTCCTTTTATATTTTTCATAGTAAATTATCGAAAGTAGTTCTTTTCTTTGTGCATCTCTCTTCTTATATTTTTTGATTTGTGATCAACATGAATATGACTCGAAAACAGTTCTATCCTAATATTGTATGAATGGTTCATACACTACACTTATGCTGATGTACAAATTCCCGACAAAAAACTCGCCGGATTTCTAAGAGTTAAAATCCTAAAAAATTGGCATAATCCTGGAACTATGAAAAAACTCGAAATGCCGAAAAAGTGTCACTCTCCGCAATACAACCTATACCCACACTCTCCGCAAGCCTTCTCATCATTCGTCCTCTCAAACACATGTTCATAGTCATGCGCAATATTCTTCGCAATCTCGATCATACCATCAACAGCAGTCTCATCAAGCCCCTCCATCCGTGAACTACCCGCGCTCTCAAACTTCCCATCGATCAGCTCAAATGTCCTGGGATTGGGAAGACCAAGCTGCTCAAGAGTGAGTCTTTTCACTTTATATTGAGGATAAACATGCTCAATACCCCTGGCATAAAGCAAAAGTTGTTTTGAGCGTGCATCGGGTCCGGGTTCAGATTTCCCGGTCTTGTAATCGATGATCTCGACCTCATTCTTTGTGCCAGGCATCAGATCCACCCGGTCAATGAATCCCTTGAAAGTAAATCCTCCAAGCGGTACAGCGAATCTTTGCTCAACCATCAGGTTATTCGCAATCCTATTTTTGTTCCGCTCCCAGAATACATCAAGCGCTCCAGT
>JAUQXU010000013.1 GCA_030837935.1 Candidatus Brocadia sp. | reverse complement strand
CTTGTAATATGATCCTGTTCTCTAACAAAACCATATTACATACGGTCGAAATTCGATGCAACTCTTTACTTCCCTATTATTACTCTACTTTTATGGCTTAGTTTACCAGACTTCAACTTTTTTACGAAAGAACCGAAATTTGAAAAGTGATCTTGTATTTCTAAGCAATATGTCAACCAAGATTGACCGCCATAATCTGAGAAGGGCTTTTAATATTGTCATAAAAAAGACAGGCATCCATGACTTTCATTTCCACGATTTAAGACATGCCTTTGCAACGCGGTTAGCACAAAAGGGCATTGATATTTATAAGATATCGAAGTTGTTTGGACATCATTCTATAGAGATGACCCAACGGTATGCCCATCATTGCCCTGATAGTCTTAAAGACGGAGTACAGATTTTAGAAGTCGGTCACAATTTGGTCACACTGGAGGAAAACAGAAATGTGTCAAATGCCTGCAACCCTTGAAAATAGTGGTCGGGGTGGCGGGATTTGAACCCACGACCTCTTGAACCCCATTCATAAAAAGGGTATTTTTAACAATTTTCATAACTGACTGATCCTGTGTCTGTTATGACCGCAATTACTTATTGCAAAACAAGTTACTACCCATCATAAATTCTGCCAATTCCGTTGGTTTCCGTTGGATTCCGCTGGAGTTGACTACAATTTGACTACAGTTTGACACAATAGGGCTATGCATTTATCAAGCGATATGTAATAGTAATATATAGAAGCATTTTCAGCTAAATAAATTTGCAAAAAACAATTTATTTTATTATAGTTCAAAAAATTAAAGCCATACTTAAAAGTACTATTAGATTTCCGAGGCTATCATACGAAACAAGAGGTGTCACATTCAAGACAACACCAGTCGACTTCGAGTCAAGAGCTTTAAAAAAGATTTACAAGCACTGTACACTTGTTTATCCGTTGGAGGGTTACGGATTCCTGATCGGCACTCGCGATCCTGAGTTCATCAAGGCTGCTCTGCCGGTAGGCAAGACTGCCAGATGGTACGAATACAATGACCGTTTTGCCAATATTATGCCTGCATCTGAGAAAGCACGGGATCTTGCCAGTAAGTTCGATATGGAGGTATTGGGTCTGTACCACTCTTATGCCTCAGACTGTACCAAGGAGTTACCGTTGAAAGCAGTTCCGCTTGAATATCAAAGCAGTTTAATATACGTTCAACACGTCAATGGTGGTTACGTTTATTTCAAAAGTTATGGGTACAGGCGGAACGCGAAAGGAATATGGGAGCAGTATGAAGTGCGGCGAAGGGTACAGAGGATCACCAAGTCTGGACAAAACCCGAAGCGGATTATGACGCAATGGAACCGTATCTGGGGTGTTCTCGATTACGGCAATAATTACAGCGTAGAACTTCGCAGGCTCTTTGGCAGCAAAGATGCATAGTACTGTGCTTATGCGGCTCACATTGTGGGAATGCCAAGTTGATATTTCCATTTGAACAAGTGTGGGCTTTATTTCCCATCAAGCAAACAGAAAAATGACAAAAGACCACCTGACAAAGATCAAAATTATGGCGGACTATGGTGATGCATACGCATGGGACCAGGAAGGAGTCTGCATAGGATTGCCTTATAACTTCCCTGAACGTGAGATAATTGCACAAATAGAAAAAGAACTAGAGGAATGGGCAGGGTGGTTCATGTTAAATGATAAAGATCTTAATTTTCCATGGAATGCTTTCCATGAGAAAGGCCTCGCTTTGGCAAAGAGAGTCTCTTGCAAGGAGGGTATAAAAAGTGATAGCAGGAGAACCGATAGTGTTTTTTTCAAAAAAACAAAGAGAGAACACCACGTAGAGAAAACATGAAATACTTTGAAACTATGCAAAACTCGGCAAAATACGACAGGTATCTGCAAAAAATGGCATTCTTGGACGTAGTATCTCTATTCGATTGAGAAATTGTGTAAACTCGGTAACGCAAAAAGAGAGTCATAGTAATAAAACGTCTTTAAAATGATCAAAGATAACCGTAAGGTTGTGAGCTACGAAAGCAACAACAATATGGGTAAATATGGCTGTGAGATTAAAATTCAAGAAGGAAGCAACCTGCCGAACCCGTTTGTTATCGGAGAATACACGCTCGATAGAAGTTCTTCTGTTGAAGTCGTCTTTCCACTGGAAAGAACCTTTTGGAGTGGTTGTAGTTCCATATATGCGAAGGTTGTCTTTTATCTGAACTTTGAAGGTTTTATGTGTTTGCCCTGGTTTAAGGCATCCAGAGGCATGGGAACATGAAAAACTGTCATATCCATTGGGACATTTGAACATGACTGTGTTTTGTTTTTTATCAGAGCCGTTCGGTATGAGGGGCATATTTACTTTGGTACAATGCCATATTTGATCTTTGATACGAAAGAGTTCTGAAGACGGTGAAGTTTTTGTTTCCTCCCGATGGGGGATAACGGGCTCTGCCTTGAGTTCATTTACCACGAAGTGATAGTTATCTTTATTATCGTATCCTTTATCGGCAGCATACTTTTTGAAGCGGAATCGAACAATAGTATCAATGACCTTTAAGAGGGGGATAAAAAGGGGATTGTCGTTTAGGCTCGATGTTGACACAAAAAGTCTCATGACGAGATTTGATACTGAATCAACCAGGGTATGAACCTTATGTCCATAGTAGTGATTGCCGTGTTTTACGGTAAATGAGGTGTTGACATCTTCGGAGACCCACTCGGCTGGGTGAGAGCACGTTTCAGCATACGGACATGTTTTACAACTCCCCGTAAGTGTCTTGTGAAAAGGGTTGGCATGACTATCAAGAATCGATGAATCGATTGCAGCCAGATACGAATCTACGATTTTATGAGTAATGGCAACGGTAACAATGAAGTAAAAAATGGCAAGGAGTCGAAGAGTGGTAATGCCCTGGTTTTTAAAGCGATTGATCTGAGATTCGTGAGGGATAGCCAGGGGAGATAAGCCACAGGCTTTTGCATACTTGTCATTTTCCTCTAAGAATCGTGGGATTTCAGCATCAGAGGGAAGATTTTTGAGATGTCTGAGCAAGAGAGCCTTGAACTTGGAAACAACGGCATAATAGGAAGAATTCTTATCGTCAGAAGATTTTTTGAATATGGAGCGTGAGAGAGACACGTTGGGATTCTCTTTAAGGATATAACCGAGGAAGGAGAAATCAAAGAACTCAAGTATTGCCAGGGGATAATGCTTATCAAGCTGCTTGTGAGAATGGAATAACTGTCTGAACCACGCCGCATCTTCAACATCGTTAAAGGAGAGTTGCTTATAGGAAGGCTTGAGATGCTTGAAATGGAAGGGTGACTGAGAGTGATACGACTGGGGAATCTTGCTGAGTATGGACTCGATCTCTTTTGCTGTCTGTGAAAGTGTAGATTCGTCATATACTGCAAGATTGAACCATTCATTGATTGTCTTATCAGACTTCAAATCATGGAGAGAATTATAAATTGGTTCGTGAGCATCTCTGGTAAAGAGCATGTGTAAAAGTCTCCTTAAAGGTTCTTTGGGAAAAATACTGAGGGTATTATACCAGAACCCAAGGAGGATTTTAAAAAGAAAAATGGCTGAAATACGGCTATTTGCAAGGCTTTTCAAGCCTTGCAAGAAACTCAAAGAGATTAAAGGAGGCAATTAGAGACACGGGCATTCCGGTCTTTTATGAGCCTCCTTTTGAGGACCCGAACCGAATGAACCATGGAGTTTTAGAAATTGAGTAAAAAAACCTTTAACAAAGTACTTTATGGATGATAGCCGTTGCTAATTTCAGATGTAGATGTGCAATACATATTAGAATGATCAATAATTTAAGTAAAATCTCCAGTCCAAGCAAATTGAGCCGAAGGACGAGTGAAACCCCAGGGTATAATCATGAGATGCTTCTGGAGTAAGGTCAGACGAAGAAGAACTTAATATACCTCAAAAACCGAACCGCAGTGTCAGGTGCGTGTAAAAAACATGCCTTTTCTATCACACATGATCAACGATATATCCTTAGAGAGTTAAGGGTTATGTTCGGAATCGCTTAGGACAAAGACGCGAAGGTATAAATCAATACCATGGAGAAGGACTTCCAGATCCCACTCAATCAAACAAAAAAGCGGGAATTAACCATATACGCTAAAATGGATTGACCTCGAAAGTTTAAGGTGCACATGAGCGACTACAAAGCCGACTGCCAGACAAAGCAGCAGAAGTTGTTTGAGACGGAAGACGCTCGGTCCTTACTGGACCAGCTCCTAGCTGACTCTAAGCTGTACACGCAGAGCAGGGACTATAAAGAACTACTTGACTTCGTTGTCCGCCTACGCAACTTCGCGCCGTTCAACGCCATGCTGCTCCAGGTGCAGAAACCTGGACTCCGCTACGCCGCATCGGCTCGCGACTGGCGCGAGCGCTTCGACCGCTGGCCTAAGGAAGGTGCGCGGCCACTGCTCATTCTCTGGCCGTTTGGTCCAGTTGCCTTGGTATATGACGTAATGGATACGGAGGGTAAACCGCTTCCTGAAGATGTGTCAAGCTTCTTCGCCCGCGGAGAAATCGACGAGATCAAGCTGATATCATTCGAGCCGTTGCTAAAGAGGAAGAGCATCGAGTGTTGTTTGATTGATGCAGGCGACCAGAAAGCAGGCTCAATTCAAGTAGTCCGGCGTGCATCCAGCGATAAGGATGCCAAGCAGTACCGAATCCACATCAACCGCAACCATGATCCAGCAGTCAAGTTCGCCACGCTCGTGCATGAACTGGGGCACCTGTTTCTTGGGCATCTCGGACCAGACAGAAAGCTCGGCGTCCCCGAGCGGCGGCGTGCCCTTGATAACTCGCAGCAGGAAATAGAGGCTGAGTCGGTTGCCTATATAGTGTCTGAACGAAAACGCACTTTTTGTAAAAGTGCGAGGGCGATTTTTTCCTTACCAAGAGATCATTTTAAAATTTGAGGTTGGGTTTTTGCTGAAAATACGGTTCTTTTACACGTTTCCCTTGTTTTCCCCT
>JAUQXU010000127.1 GCA_030837935.1 Candidatus Brocadia sp. | reverse complement strand
CAGGTGTCTTAGACTGATCAGTATAAGACCCCGCTTTTGGTTCATCAATTAAACTTCGCACTCCTTTTGTACCGTAATTCAGCACAAGCTTCTTTGAAAATGATGATAATACAAAAACGAAGAAGAATACAAGTTTATTTTTGGTTGTTTCTGGGGAAAGAATGGGGGTCGAATCGTTCCATGTTATCCGAGAATTGGTGTTTCAGCAAATTCTTGTGTCATAATTTGTACTAATTTTGTGCTAAAATCAATCCAAAAGGATAGGATTAATTGAAATGAATAGAATTGATATAACGCCAACGATCCCTTAATTTTCAAAGCAAAATAGAAAACCAGCCCAATATCAAGGACTTAAGAATTGTTACTATTTCACCCTTGCAGATTGAACCAACCATTTTGCCATGAACTACGACCGAAATATTCGGTGGTGTTTGAATTCAAAAAATATCTGGTTCAGGCTCCGCGTACGTCAAATATTATAACGGATGTTCACCTTAAAATAACCCCGAACTATGAATTCTGATTCCTTCCAAACTTGATTGCTATTCCATTAGGGAAGGTACCGACTTTTATCGTGTGAATAACGGTAAATTTTCCCGGTTCAGTTTCGGTGATAACCACAACTTTACCCGGGTTTTCCTGTGCAAGGGTGACAAAGGCAAATTCGCCGCCAGGAGTATAGCTCACGCCGTGCGGGCCAACCCCCGCCACTACGGTATCCAACACCTCCCAGGGTGTGCCGTCATGGTCATAGTTATCTTCGATTTCTATAACAAAACAGGCATCAGGTTTATCGTCGTTTGGTTCCGTGATCATTGCGCTCTGAAGCGCAGAAAATAATGCCGCGATATATCTCAGTGCGGTATCTGTATTTGTATTAACCCAATCAACCCATCCTGCATTGTCAAAAACGGGATCAGGAAAGTCTGATGCCTTGTTGTCTAATAAACTAGACGTCTGGCATGGTGCTATGAAGTATTTGTTGGTCGGATTCGCAGGCACTTGAATAGGTGAAAGTCCTACTGCAACCGTAGTTTCAATTGTTGGATTCCCAGGGTCAGAAGTATCGAGGATGCATTCATAGCCCGGTACGGCACAACTGACAAAACACCAGTGGCCATCCGTGGAAAAACCCAGGGCTGTGGGGGCCGTTCCGTGACCAGGCTGACTGGAATCAAAGGCATTTAAGTTTACGATCGTGACAACTTCATCGATCCAGGTATCAATTACGGCAACGGCGCCACTCCAAACAAGAGGAACATAGATATATCTTCCGCCCGGATGAAGCGCAAGTCCATGGGGATTGCTGTCGGAATCATTCCATGTTTCGCCAAGCTGAGTCTTTACGATCTTCATTACGTCGTCTAGTCCCGTAGGGATATTCATAGTTTTTTTTGCCTCTAAGGTATCTGCATCTGCCACGATAATAGTATCCTTACCGTCGGGGATGTAAAGATTTTTGCCGTCAAGTGTCAAGGCTACGTGGGCAAGCGCCGCGCCCGAATGCACGTGGGCAACGCCATCTTCGATAAGTTTGTTGCGACTTATTACACCGCCACCTTTTTTTCCGGTTAAGGCCACCTTTATTATTTCCTTACCGGCAGTTATGTAAAGGAATGTCCCATCATATGAAGTAAAACAATTATGACTGCCAGCAATTCCAGAGATCGTGCCAATCTTTTTCATTTTTACCGGATCGATGATATTTACCGACCCTTCCACGGCGGTATAAGCAAAAATGCCGTTAGACCAGCCCTTGTATGTTTTTTCAGTATGCTCAGCAAACGCCCCTTTTGCGTTAATCTGAACCAAAAATGCCAGCAGTACCAAAATCCCAAACAACTTTTTTCCCATGGAAATTCCCTCCGGATGTTACAATAAATTACATTTTATTCAATGCGTAAAGGCCTTGTCGTATTACGAGTACTACTTTAGCATGCTCAGTTTTATTTGTCAATAAATAAGGTTTGACCCCAAGGTGCTTGTTTCGGAGGATCTTTGTTTTTTTCCTGAAAAACTATTTGCGACGTTTGAGTGCTTCGGTCGGATGTGGTACATGATGTGCCAATCCTCCGGCAAGCGTGTCATCAAATGTTGTCGGAATATTCTGTGCCTCAGTCCGTTCGTGCCATGTTACTGTTTTTGAACCATCATCTTTGCGAATCATCGTAATACAACCCTCAACCGGACAAACCAGCGAACATAAATTACAGCCAACGCAGTTGCCTTCATTGATTTTCGGCGTACGGTTCTGAATATCAGCCGAAAGCTCAATTGCCTGATGCGCACCGTCTTCGCAAGCAATGTAACACAATTGGCAGCCGATGCATTTTTCATCGCTGATGCTGGCAACAATTTTATATTCCAGATTAAGATGTTCCCATGCTGTTATGTTTGGAAGTGCTTTTCCAACCATTTCGTCGATGGTTTTAAATCCTTTCTCGTCCATATAGCATTCAAGTCCGGATTTCAGCTCTCTGATTATTCCGAAACCGTAGTGCATCACCGAAGTACAAACTTGCAGCGACGAAGCACCAACCAGAATAAATTCGACAGCATCGCGCCAGTTTTCTATACCGCCAATACCCGATATCGGAAGTTGAACGCCAGGGTGTTTGGCACAATTTTTTACCATATTTAACGCTATAGGTTTTACTGCCGGACCGCAATAACCACCGTGTGTGCTTTGAGTACCAACAACCGGAAATGTTACAAAGTGGTCAATATCAACGCCTATCAAGCTTTGTATCGTGTTGATGAGCGAAATGGCGTTTGCACCGCCGCGGCGTGCCGCTTGTGCCGGTTCGGTAATATCCGAAATATTGGGTGTCAGCTTAACAATAACCGGAATCTTTGCAGCTTCCATTACCCATGATGTTACGGTTTGAAGCACTTCGGGTTCTTGTCCGACAGCCGAACCCATTCCGCGTTCGCACATTCCATGCGGACAACCAAAATTGAGTTCTAATCCATCAGCACCGGCGTTTTGCACGTCGGTTACAATCTGATGCCACTCTTTACGACTCTGTACCATAAGCGACGCGATTAAAGCATGATTCGGAAAGTGTTTCTTCACTTCTTCAAACTCATTCAGATTGTCTTTCAACGGCCTATCCGAAATCAATTCGATGTTGCTAAATCCAGCCATTCGTGTATCGCGATAATTTACAGCCCCATACCTGCTCGAAACATTGATTATCGGAATTCCCATAGTTTTCCAAATCGCGCCACCCCAACCGGCATCAAACGCCTTCATTACCTGATAACCCGAGTTGGTAGGCGGCCCCGATGCCAACCAAAATGGATTGGGTGCTTTTATCCCTGCAAAATTGATCGATAAGTCTGCCATAATGGTATGTTTTTTCCTGTTTTACATTTCTTTCAAAAAATCAACAATTCCCTTAGCAGCCAATTTTCCTTCGGCGGCTGCGTTGACAACCTCTGTACCGCCATTTCTTGCGTCACCGCCGGCAAAATACTTTGGATTCGTCGTTTGTCCGTTTTCGGCCTGAGTTACAATTCGTCCCAAATCGTCAAGTTTGAGATTATCAATCAGTTTCAAAAAATCTGATTGTTTTTTCTGACCGGTAGCTTTTATCACCATATCGCAGTCAATCGAAAACTCGCTACCTGCAACCGGCTGCAATTTTCCATTCTGAGTTTGAGTTTTCTGAAACTTAACACCCGAAACTTGTCCATTGCCGGTAATTGCAAGTGGTATAGCATTGAAAATCGCCTTAACACCAACATTTTTAGCAAGTTCGTATTCAAAATGATACGCTTTCATTTCTGCTTTATTGCCACGATAAGCCAAAATAACCGCTTCGGCGCCCATACGTGCTGCATCAGAAGCTGCATCCATTGCGGTATTACCACCACCTAAAACCACTACTTTTTTTCCCACACCAGTGGTCAGGCGATTCAACTTAAGGTGCTCAATAAATTCGGTTGCACCGATACAGTTTTTCAAATCTTCACCACGAATATTCAAACTCCTGGTATTCCCTAAACCTATTCCGAGAAAAATTGCAGAATATGTTTTCTCCAATTTTTGCAAATCAGTTTTGGTTTTGATAGGCCAATTGTAATGTACTGTAAATCCGAAGATTGATTGTAAGTAATTGATTTCAGTAGTAATTTCTAAATTCTCGATTTTGTAAGGAGCAACACCATGTATTAAAAGTCCAGAAGGTTGTGCCTTTTCTTCATAAATATCGACCAGATAACCATGTAAACGCAGTTCGCAGGCACAAGCAATTCCGGCTGGTCCAGCACCGATAACTGCTACTTTTGCTCTTTTGTTTTCCGAAACTGCAAATAATTTCTTGTTGTGCACAATTGCAGTTGTGGTTGCAAAAGTTTGTAAGCGACCGATTTCTAACGATTTAATTTTTTGTTTTTTAAATACACAAACACCTTCACACAATACTTCGGTCGGACAAACTTTTCCACAAGCATTGCCCAGATAATTTGATTCATAAATCGTTTTGGCAGCACCGAAAATGTTGTTGGTGTGAATTTGTCTGATAAACAGTGGAATATCAATACTTGCCGGACAAGCTTTCACACATGGAGCATCATAGCAAAACAAGCATCGGGAACTTTCATAAAAAGCTTCTGTCGTATTCATCAAGGGTTTGATTTGCCCGAAGTTACGGCAAAATCCTTCCTCAGTTTTGGGAATGTTGAATTCAGCCATAGATAATAGAAAGTTGATTTTTTCCATAGGAATGCCAATTTAGCAAAAAGAAAGAAAAGCGCAAGTGTTTTTTATTTTATCAACTTTTAGGAAAGGGTTCAGTGTCAGGAGTATCACATGAAGTCCTCTGTGACCAGAGGTTCATGCGATTCAAGATTTTCCAAATAACCTGGTGGTCGGTAATAAAGCTGTATGAAGGGTTGGCCGGATTACTTGTATCAGAGAATGAGCAAGCAGATGGAACTATAACAAGAGATAAGATTGACCAGACCAAAACGAGTCTTATAACCAGCATCTTGTCTCCCATTTTACGCTCCACTACATATTGGGTGTATTCATCTGGGTAGGTCATTATCAAAGCCCAGTTAATGGATCTCACTATGTGTAATTAAAATAAAACATCTCTAGAAGTGCATCTCCCTCACAAAAACACCTTCAAACTCCGGAATTTGTGAAAGTTCCATGACCTGAGATGTTCTGGCAATCTGAACTGCGTTATCAATCAATTTTTTATTTAAGAGCACCATTACAGCGCCCTCCAGACTGGAATTGCCAACAAAAGAAATCTTTGCATTTGTTGCCTCAGGTAAAAGACCGATGGCAAAAAGGCTTTTTTCGTTCAGGTGATAGCCAAATCCCCCTGCGATGATGATTGTTTTCAGCTCCGCTGCTTTTATGGTGCATATGGCAAGAAGAATTTCAATCCCTGCCCTGATGGCGGCCTTTGCCAGTTGAACCTGCCGTATATCTTCCTGTGATATAGATACCGAATCAGTCAAACGGAAATGACGCTTTCTATCTTTCTCGAATAGATTCTTTTTATGTTTTATCGTATTGTTGTGTAAAGACTTCTCGTTTGTGCAAACATCTTTACACCCCCCTTCGCCCCCTTTGGCTTCGTCGTGAGCGCTCAGTCGAACGATAGGGGGGATTAAATTGGAGCTCACCAGGCGGGATACTGAATTGCCGCTTGATAAGGGAAATTTGGTTGCGGACTGCTGCGTTATGTTATTTTCATTA
>JAUQXU010000126.1 GCA_030837935.1 Candidatus Brocadia sp. | reverse complement strand
GAGAAGATCGAAGACATATACAGGATCGGGATGTGAGATTGCTCCGGGAAACGGTATGTACCAAGTTAAATCTCGAGATGTCAACAGCGCCGGAGATAGTTGATATCGCTTTGAAAACAAAACCAGAGCAGGTAACCCTTGTACCTGAAAAAAGGCAGGAAGTTACCACTGAGGGCGGGTTGGATGTTGTTTCTCAAAAGAAGATACTTGTGGATGTTGTCAAAAGATTCAGGGAAGCCGGTATCCTTGTTAGTCTTTTTATCGACCCAGAAGAAAACCAGATATCTGCATCAAAAGATGTTGGGACACAGTATATTGAACTCCATACGGGAAATTATGCCAATTCAAGAGATGATATTTCTAAGGGCAAAATGATTGAAAAACTTCAGAGCGGGATGGAAGCCGCTCAAAAATTGGGATTACGCGTAAATGCGGGGCATGGGCTGACGTATCAGAACGTTGGATTACTCGTAGAATCCCTGGATGTTGAAGAATTGCATATTGGGCACAGCATTGTGTCTCGGGCGGTCTTTGCCGGCATCCAGAAGGCCGTTTCAGCGATGAAGGAATTGATTGTCAGGCATTCCTTACAAAAACAGCCGGGTAGGCTGGTTTAAGCGAAGTGAAACTATCAGCACTATGGTTTTGTTGGGTGTGCTTTCAGACTGGGTCAAATGAACCCTCCCACTTTAAAAGTGGGGAGTAATCTTTATAAATTGCCCATTTTATTCTAAATCTACTGCTTTTCAGCCATTGAAGTAGGGAGAAAGATCTCGGAATATAGCAAAATTGTTCATTTGACCCAGTCTGTTTCCTTAACCCACCCTACAAAACTAATGCGGAATAAAAACTGAATTATAAGATAACGAATTTGAAGAAGCAGTTATTTAATATTTAAGACCCTCTTTTTCCTCTTTGGGAAGTTTTTAGGGTCACCTTTATTATTCAATTATTAATAACAAAAAGCCTAACAATAGCATTAAGCTAACCGCTTCGTAAAGGACCAAACAGAGCTAAATTTTGGATCGAGCCCATCATTTCCCTGTCGAATAATTATGGATTTTCCAGTAAAGAATTGAACGAATTCAAAGACAAGATTGAAGAAAACAAAGCATTAATCAAGGAGAAGTGGCATGAGCACTTTGACATTTGAAGCATCAGCAAAAAAGATTTGGTTTGATAGCGAAAATATGTGGGTTGGTCTAACCGATGGAAGGCAACTGTCGATTCCTCTCGCATATTTTCCCAGGCTACTTAATGCAACTCCTGAGCAGAGAGAAAAATATGAAATGAGTGGAGGAGGAACCGGATTACATTGGGAAGAGATCGATGAGGACATTAGCGTTCCAGGACTATTGCTGGGTTACAAAGACAGAACTTATTTTAAAAATCAAATTTAATATTGGCATAATACTAGTTAAGCTTTTGAGACTGCCGATCATTCTGTCTCGTTAGAATTGAATATTAGCAAACTACTATCATAGCAAAAGGAATAATGCCTAACAATTCACTGGAGCTAACCGTGTCCCCATGTGTGGTTTTTGTGTTAAATTTGGTTTCCACCCCATTTTGTCTGATTGCTTTCTTAATATTTACAGGCCACGGTAGCTCCGGTTAGTCAAGTAGGATGGGTTAAACGAAGTGAACCCATCGTCACCATGGTTTTGTTGGGTGCGCTTTGCTTTACCCAACCGCAAGACTTAATATTTATGACACCTTCCCCCTTACATCATGTGGCGTATATTACGAGATACGGGGTTAACTTATCAAAAACCAGAACGTAGGTACTTTGATGCAAATCAACAACAACAAAAGAAATAATACGGTTATTAGTAGCCTATTCCACATTGGTATAATAACAAGGAGGTCTCTATGAAGCATTTTCTTCGTCTCACACTGCTGGTCTCGATGCTCGTTCCCATGGCCTTTTTCGTCTTCCCGCAAATGGTTCCCGCCGGGGAGAAGATAATCATTGGCAATCCTTCTAAAGGAAAGAGTGCATGGGAATTCATTGGACGGAGTGACCAGAGTGGACCGGACGTTACACACTACGGTTATCTGACCCACATCTTTGACTTAGCGGATGATTTGCTGTTCTCGGATCCGAACACGCGAACGGAGGCAAGCGCACGGTTCACTTTCTTTGCAACGACAACGTTGACCTCACGCCATGAGCTGGGTAACCTCATTGTCACTGCTGCTCCCGGAACGTTGACCGTCTATTTCAACGACACGCCCGGTAGCGATTTTAACGACCCTGAATCTTTTGCGAATGGTCAGCCGATCACCACATTCTCAGTACAGTACCACAACATCCTTAACGTTCAGGTTACTGATCAAGGCATCAGTTCGGCCACTGCCGACTTGCAGCAGCTCAACGCCGAACCCTTTACGCTAGATGGACGTCGGTACCGCTTGGGACACAAGGGGTTGCTGGAACGCGTCTGGGCTACTGGTCAAGGAACCAGGACGCAGGTTGATCCGGTGCTGGCGTTCTTTTTCCTGGGCGGCAATGTTATCGTCACAGGTCGTTAAGGGGTATGCCATGAGCAGTCACGAAAGCCATAAGACAGGGTCTGCACTGGCTAAGATGGATACGCTGGCTGCCCGGCTCGTTGCGCTGGCTACACCCATTCGTTTTGGGATTGCGCATTCCCCGGTGGAAGTTGAGGCGGTGTATCGCCTGAGGTGCCGCATTGTGGTGGAGCAGGGGTGGGCTCAGTCAGAAACCTTTCCCAACGAGATCGAGCGAGACGCATATGATGACAGGGCGGTACACGTCGTGGCGTGGGACGATGCTGTGCTTGCCGCGACAAACCGTCTGGTGCTCCCAATTCCCGGACAGCCTTTGCCTACGGAGGAAACCTTTGGTCTGGTGATTGGGTCTGGCGAACGAGTGGTGGATATTGGTCGTGTGTGCGTCGCACCGGCATACAGAGGAATGGACCATCGTATCCTCTGGGCGCTCCTGGGTCAGACCTGGATCGAGATACGCGCACGAGGCTTTACGGAAGCATGCGGCATCTTGACCCCTTCGTTAGCGCGAACGTATCAGCGATGGGGCCTCCGGGTGGTAATCCTTGGTACACCCCTCCCGTTCTGGGGAGAGAAGCGCCTGCCTGTCTTGATTCAGCCGGCAGAGTCGAGGTATACCCTCCTGACACAAACGGCCGACCGGTTCTAAAAAAGGGTATCGGAGGGCAGGGTCGGAGTTGCATCTTAAAAAACAATTACCTGTTTTTTAATCGTGTTTATTTTGCCTCTCAAGCTATTATCACGACTCAACTCATTAACAATTTTTTGTATTTCATAGTCGGGTAGGATGGGTTAAACGAAGTGAACCCATCGCACCATGGTTTTGTTGTGTGCGATATGCCTTTAATACGATATGTCCTGAGCGAATATGTAGGACACGCTATGGCGCAGGCTCTTTTATGATAAGCTCGAAGATGGTACATTTGCCGGAAGAATTCCTATATGTAAAGGAGTTATAGCATTTGGTAGTACTTTACGAGAGTGTGAAAATGAGTTACGTTCAACACTCGAAGATTGGATTCTGTTAGGATTAAAACTGGGGCATTCTTTACCGGTAATTGGAGACATTGATTTAAATAGGGAGCCAATGAGTGAGCCGATGGACACCGTGTAAACGTCGGGATTTCATTTGTCGGTTACGAATACTTGGTTTTGACGGACCCTTTTCTGGAACAAGGTATCAGTTTGTGGTTTATAAACGACATCGTCTGTCAATTCCATCTAATACTGAATACTCTATTCCTCAGCTTCGAATGATGATCCGGGAAGTAGAAGAAATAATAGGCAAAGAAATTACCGCAGATGAATGGAATTGCCTGTAAAAATTAGCAAGTGACGTCGGACACAAAGCGCCGAAAAGAGGTGTTTATCTGTTCGCCATGGAATGCCCGGAAAGGATTGCTGAAGTCACAGAAAGATTCCCACGGGAACATCTTTATCATCTTGCTGCCGAAGCACGAAATATCAAAAAACAGGTTGAGATGATACTTGCTGAAAACTTATAGTACCTCAGATCACGCCTCCATTACGGCATTATTATGGATAAATTCTAAAAATATGAAGGGTTGGCTTATGAAAATCAGAACCAAAAATTTCACGGTTATTCCATTGGTGCTATGCGTTTTGTTGATGCTGTGTGGGCTTCTTGGCATGGCGATTTTCGAGGCATGTGCAGCGCCTCTTACCATCCACGCAGACTTCAATGGCGATGGATTCGATGACCTGGTCGTGGGGGTTTCCGGAGAGGACGTCGGGGGCATCGTCAACGCTGGTGCGGTGAACGTCATTTACGGTTCCTCTGTTGGTCTCTCTTCCAGTGGTAATCAGATTTGGCATCAGGATAGTCTTGATATTCTGGACACAGCCAAATTGTTCGATGCCTTCGGGTCTGCCCTGGCTGCGGGCGACTTCAATGGCGACGGCTTCGACGACCTTGCCGTGGGAGTACCCGGGGAGGATATTATGGGCATCGTCAGCGCTGGTGCGGTGAACGTCATTTACGGCTCCTCTGTTGGTCTCTCTTCCACTGGTAACCAGATTTGGCACCAGGACAGTCTTGATATCCTGGACACAGCAGAATTGTTCGATGCCTTCGGGTCTGCCCTGGCTGCGGGCGACTTCAATGGCGATGGCTTCGACGACCTGGCCGTTGGGGTACCCGACGAGGACATCGGGGACATCGATGCCGGTGCGGTGAACGTCCTGTACGGTTCTGCCGCAGGTCTTTCCTCCACGGATAACCAGATTTGGCACCAGAACAGTCTTGATATCCTGGGCGCAGCCGAGTTGTTCGACGCCTTCGGGTCTGCCCTTGCTGTGGGCGATTTCAATGGTGACGGCTTCGACGACCTGACCGTGGGGGTCCCCGACGAGGACGTCGGGGTCAGCGTCGACGCTGGTGCGGCGAACGTCCTGTACGGTTCTGCCGCAGGTCTTTCCTCCACGGATAACCAGATTTGGCGCCAGGGCAGCCCTGATATCAGGAACACAGCCGAGACGAACGACTCCTTTGGGAATGCGGTGGAATAGCGAAGTGAGAGTGGCGAGGATTGAACTTCCGTTAAATAGTGTCTGAACGAAAACGTACATTTTTTGAAAATATATGAAGTGTTTTATTTTTTGTAATTGATAGTTGGAAATAATAAGCAATAATAATCTAAAAAGCTCATTCCGTTGCCAATAAAAAGCACGGTGGATGATTTCATCCGCAAAGCAGATGAAGATATTTACAATGATCCGGATGACCCTCGGGAAGGAATCGGTCGTTTCCCCAGTCTTGCCGGTTGATGTTCCTCATACCCTGTGTAATCAACTAAAAAGTCCCCACCCGGCATACGTATCTTCCGCGACATAGCGAGAATTGCGCCGGACTTTTAGATTATCCTTGATATATTTGAAGGATGCTGGGAAAACAAACGAATAAGAGAGGTAATCACACAGAGACACGAAGTCGCTAAGAATGATGAATGAAAATGAAATTGGGAAAATTATAGTTGATGCTGCAGTTGCAATGCATAGGGAACTTGGACCAGGATTGCTTGAAAGTGTTTATGAAGGATGGAATATCAAGAATAATTAATGCGGATATACCATAAATCTTTGTGGCTTGGTGGCTTTGTGTGAGGAAACAGAAGGACTTTCTTTTCCGACTCGTTCGGGTTATGGATTGCTGAAGCCACAGAAAGATTCCCACGGAAACATCTTTATCATCTTGCTACCGAAGCACGAAATATCAAAAAACAGATTAAGAAGACACTTGCCGAAAACTTATAGTACCTCCGATCACCCCTGTATCACGGCATTATTATGGAGATTGCTCAACAAACATTACGATGACTTTGAACCTGGAAAATATTTTGACGGTAATTTTCTCTTTTGGTAATATGGCAAATATAGTTTGGAACAACTATCCTTGTAGTTAGTGACACTTTCCCAAAGTCTTGAATGTAAGACGATATGTCCTTTGAAAGGAGAAAAAATGCAGAAAAAATTAATCCTATCAGACCCTGCGGTAATGATGGGTAAACCGGTTATTGCTGGAACACGCATTACCGTAGAGCTTATTTTAGATAAGCTTGCTGCCGGTGAAACTATCGAGCAAATTCTCGACGCTCACCCCCATCTTACCCGCGATGCCATTCAAGCAGCCTTGTCGTTTGCGGCTGATTCATTACGGGATGAGGTAGTTTATCCGATTCAGGAGGTAGTTTGAACTGTCTGGCAGATGAAAGTGTAGATCGGCAGATAGTAGAGCGTTTAAGGCAAGATGGTCATCAGGTATGGTACGTTGCTGAAATGGAACCGGGGATTTCAGATGAGAATGTGCTTGATCTTGCGAACAGGGGAAGATATCTGTTATTAACAGCAGATAAGGATTTTGGGGAATTGGTATTTTTACAGCGCCGCCTGATGTTAGGTGTCATACTTATCCGTTTGACGGGGTTATCCCCGATGAATAAGGCGGAAGTGATTGCTTCGGCTTTAAATAAACATGGCGCAGAGTTAGACCAAGCATTTACCGTTATTATGGCAGGAGCTATCCGTATTCGTAAACGGAAAATATAGGAAACAGCCACGTTCCTTAACACAGTACAAATACAAAGTTTATAAACCATCTACTTCTTTTGTGCATGAACTAAAAGTTCATGGAAATGGGAAAAATTATGACATCCATCTTAAAGTATTTTTTATCGATTTTCAGGTTTGGTTTTTGCCAAAAACAGATTGAGAAGATACTTACTGAAAACCTATAGTACCTCCGATCACGCCTGCATTACGGCATTATTATGGAGATTGAGTTGGTATAATAATCAAGAAATCGGTAATTTGTTTGGTCTTGGTTATTCTTCCATAAGTTGGCGAGGAACTCTTATGAAATCAAAGATATCTAAAGAAGATAAAATGAATAAGCGATTAGAAAAAATTAATCACTAATGGGTGACCCGTTTGATGCTTTTATTCGTAATGCTCTTGCAGTGGCTACACATTTTATCTACTTCTCATAAGAGATGTTAATTCCATGTTTTTAGTTTTGGATGGAACTGCTGGGAAAGGAGAGCTTAATATTAAAGATAATAACTGGCATAACGTAAAATGGAATTTGCAGTATCTCGTTTACCAGATTGATAGAAATTTTGAAACAGCAAGTTAACAAAATGGTTAAAGAAACAAGTGAAATACAAAAAATCCGTGAGCGATGCCTCGCAAATGCCGAGAGTATGTTGGTCGTTGCAGAAAGAGAACTTAACAAAAACGTTGATCATATTTGTTTTCACTTGGCATTATTAGCACTTGAAGAAATTGGTAAGGTTATATTGGTGACTATTGGTTTTACGGTGTCTATAGCTGGTAAAGAAAGGGGTGGTTTGGTTATTGCTCTCGATGATCATATCAAGAAAATATTTTGGGCATTGTGGGATAGAATGTTTAGAGATAATAAATTTACTAAAAAGCAAATTGAAGAAAGTAAAGGACTGGCAACAAATTTACACGAGCGAAGGCTTTTTTATTTATACACAGATCCCAATAATCCCACCAATCCAAATGACCGAATTCAAAAAGGCGAAGCAGAAAATCTAGTAAAACTTGTTAGGGCTAGATTGGAATTGGAGAAAACAACACACATCACAGATAAATTTGAAGATGGGGATGTTGAAAATCTTAAATGGTTTTTCAAGGCAACAGAAGATCCAGACAAGAGAAAATTTATTTTTGGTTCAACTTCAATTAAAAAATTAGAAGAGGTTCAGAATGGCAAAGATTGGATTTCTTGGATGAGAGATGTATTTCGGAAAAATGAAGAAGAAATGCGTGCTTTAGTCGAAAAAGAGATAAGAAGACAAAAACCATTGGAAAAAGAAAAATTTGAGCCAAAATATAAAATGCGAGTGAGGCTTCAAAGTCAATCTCATTCAATTAGAAACAATGCTTTCCAAAAGTGGAATGATGATGTAAATAATATAAAGATTTACAAATCAGACAGAAAAGAAGCAAAACAATTTGCAAAGTCAGAATTGTTGATTGATTTTATTTTCACGAAAGCAATTCCCCTTCACGGGTTATGGGATCATGGCTTTTTTATGACAAAAATTTTTGCTAATGCCCTAAATATTGCAACTAATGGGTTGTTTTGGTGGAATGTTCCAAAAGATATTGAAAAATACTATGAAGAAATAGCAGACCTAGAAGCCGATAAAAAAGAAAATATCAAAATCCATATAGCCGTTGATAAACGACTCGCCATGAATTGGGACGAAGCAAAAATGGTTTTGAATGAGGATGAAATGGGTAAAGTTAGTAGGATTTTCGTATTTTTAATGCGGGAACATAAGAAACTAGAAGAATTTTCGAAGACATATGTTTTTGGTCTTACTCTATTCAGTAAAATTGATATACATTTGCGGCTAGAGGCAAATGCTTTTGATGAATTTTTTAAAGCTTTCAAATCAGCGTTACTAATTTTTGGAGATTGGGACAAAAAATCAGATTTGAAAGAAGCTGTGCATAAACAATTTGCCAAGCTTGGAGATTTCACCGATCTTGATAATACCATTCAGCTTGGAGTAGATATGAAGTTAGAAAAAGGAAAAGTGCCGCGCATTACTCTGGCTGAAATTGCCGCAATAAAACTATATTGTGATGTTTATATCCAGTTAAAAGCGTCGGAATACTTTAAAAATTTGAAGAAATAAAAATTTTAAGGAGGGTTAGGGTCAAACCTTCGTTATTCAATAACGAATTGCTCCTTCAACACTTCAATCTTTTTCTGAAATTTTATCTCTTTTTACCCTCAAATTATAGGGACATCTTACATAATTCGGTACGAAATTCTAATTCTCCTCGGGTATAGCCTGCGGCTCGCTGTAAATGAAATTATCCATCACCGCCACATCTTTTTTAACGCTATCATTCGGGCCAAGGGGTACTTTCCCGTATCTGATTTGCACTCTGGCAACCACAGGCTGGTCAAACATCACTCCCAGGAACGAAAGCCCCTCGTTGGACTCAGGAACTTTAAACTTTCCCAATAATCGGCCATCTTTGTCAAAGTACTTGAATGAGCTTTTTCGTTTATCCACGTCAGTGTAGACTGCACCAAACCCCTGTACTACCGCCGGCTCTTGCGTGCCAGGTACAAAGAAGGTCAAGTCTACAATGTTACTTCCTACCGGAGAGAACAATCGCTCCTCGCTGAAGGTCTTGAAGATTGTGCTGTAGGTGGGATTGATGTGGCCGAAGCGTACCTCGGCCTGCGCTGAATTATCGCCATCTGCGCTGACCTGCACGCCGGTTCCCGGTGTAGAGAGCAACGCCCCGCGGGCGCGCGGATCGGTAGCGGCATTGAAAAAGTCTGCGGGGAGGAAGTTGGGCGCAGCATACTCATCGGGTACCCCGTCCCAGTCGATTTCTCTGCGGCCAGTGGAATGCGGTCCCGGTGCGCCACCGTTGTCCGGTTCGCCGAGAGCCTCCCGGAACACATTCACGATCAGTTCAATGTCCTCAGCGCTGGACCCGGCCCCTTTAAACACGACCCTGTCGGCAAGTACCGTTAGAGGCGTTGCAAATATCAGCCCGGCGATCGGCCCAACAAACAGGAGGGCAAGCATTATCCGCGCTTTCCAATTTGAAAATGAATGCTTCATAAGGTAACTCCTTTCTTTCGTCACGGTTGGAATGAATAGGCGGTGGTGTTAACCGCCCAAGGTAAATAGGGGGTAGAATCTTTTAAAATGATAATTCTGATACTGCTATGGTTAATTCTTTTTCTGTCAGATGTATTAATTGTTACCTCCGACTTTGTATTTTCTAAACCCCGGTTGTAATTTTTGACAATTATACCCTATTCTGAGTTAAATGACAATCATACGAAAGACATTTTTGAGGGCGCAATACATTGCTATATCCGTCGACAAACCCAAAAATGTAGTGCAAATTCCGGGGACACCATACCTAATTTCTGAGATTTCCAATTTTCTTTTTCCATAATTTATTTGTTGCCATGTTTATTTTTCAATGGCAGCAAAGGGCTGATATGATTGCGAGTCTCTTTTCTTTTGTATAATACTTTTTCGATGGAGAATATAGCACAAAAAGAAACCAAAATACAACCGGAAATCAAGGCGACGATAAGGGGGAAGGAATTGACAGCCATGCGGGTCTTTTGCCGGTATTGAACTTCATGGGGAGGTTATTGTTCAGAAAAGTGATAGGAGGGGCGGTACGCAAAGAGCGAGACTCAAATACACAGTTTAGTTTGTCGATATAGTGCAAATGATAGTAATAGAAATCGTCAAGAAAAACGCTTGATAAGATTTCATGAAAATCTCAGTACAAGACCTGAATAAGTGAGGTTTTATCGTATAAGTAAACAGCCGAAATTTCTTATTGACAGAAAAAGTTAAAAGACTATTATGTATGTAAGTAGTAACTTACATATAAATGTTACATTTAGGAATTTCAAAGCTGTGGTTGCAGAGCGAAGAGGCTCTTCGCTCTGCATAAAAAAGTTACCGAAAGTCTAAGAGATAAATTAGGCATTCGGCAACTTGTATTTGGTTACCCCCCCTGTGTCCCCCCGTTTACGGGGGGATTATGGGGGATGTTTGAAATTCCTTAACATCAAGCTTTATGGAAACAAGGGATAAAATCCTGGAAACCGGATTGAAACTCTTCTCAAAAAAGGGCTATCTTGGCGCAACCACAAAAGAGATTGCAAAGGCGGCTGGCATTGCTGAAGTCACTCTTTTCAGGCATTTTCCTTCAAAGGAAAAACTCTTTGAGGAGGTAATCAATACCCATTCATTCCTTCCGGCTCTCAGAGGACTCCTTCCGGAGATCGCCGGGTTATCATATGAAGAAGGATTAAGGGTAATTTCAAAAAGGTTTCTGGACTCTCTCTCGGAGAGAAAAGACTTAATACGGATTATGCATTCAGAAATGCACCGCTATACCGAGAAAATCCATAAGATTTACCATTCCATTATTGATGAAATATTGAAAACCCTTGCATCCTACTTTGCTGAAATGCAAAAGAAGGGAATCCTGAGAACTTTTAATACAGAATTAGGCGCAAGGGCATTCCTTGGGATGTTCTTTTCCTATTTCGATGCCGAGAATTTCTTATTACTGAAAAAATACAGGCGTTCTGATACTGACGCGATCATCAGTGAATTTGTCGTAATCTTTATCAAAGGAACAGTGAAATGACTTTTTTTCACATTGTAAGATGCAGTTTTATCCTGGGAATCGCAATCCTCACAACTTCTTGTTCTCCCGGATCAGCGGAGAAACATGCGATGCCAACCAGCATACCGGTTACTGTGGCAGCCGCTGAACAAAAAGACATCCCCATTCAAATACGCGCCATTGGGAACGTGGAGGCTTATTCTACGGTATCGGTCAAGACGCGGGTCAAAGGAGAACTGTCGCGCGTCTATTTCAAAGAGGGGCAAGAGGTGAAAAAGGGCGATCTCCTTTTCATGATTGATTCTCGTCCTTTTAAGGCATTGCTCAGGCAATTCGAAGCTAATCTGGCAAGAGGTACAGCTCAGATGAAAAAGGCAGAGGCAGATGTCCGTCGTTACGGAGAGTTGTTGAAAAGTGGCGTGGTCTCCAAGCAGGAATACGACCAATATCGCACCAATTTTGAAGCACTCAGGGAGACCGTAAGAGCTGATGAGGCTGCTGCAGTAAATGCCAAACTTCAGCTTGGATACTGCCATATCCGTTCCCCTATAAATGGGCGCATCGGAAGGCTCGAGGTTAACCAGGGCAACATTATCAATGACATTGATACCATATTGGTAACGATTAATCAGACCAAGCCGATATACGTCACCTTTTTTTTGCCGGAACAGGAACTATCAGAAGTCAGGCGATACATGGCCCAGAAAAGCTTGAAAGTAGAGGCAATTGTTCCCAACGATGAGATGGATCCAGCCGCCGGAGAATTGACCTTCATAAATAACGAGGTAAATGAATCAACAGGAACCATTCTGCTGAAAGCACTCTTTGCCAATGAAGACGAATCCCTTTGGCCACGACAGTTCGTTAACGTGGTGTTAACACTCACAACACAACCTGGTGCAGTAGTAATTCCTTCGCAGGCGATCCAGGTAGGACAAGAAGGCCAATATGTTTATGTTGTTAAATCCGACTTTACCGTGGAATCCCGGCCAGTCGTTTTGGGAAATCGCTTCAATCAGGAAACGATCATCGTAAAGGGGCTCCAACCAGGAGAGAAAGTAGTAATTGATGGTCAATTCCGGCTTGCCCATGGGAGTAAGGTGGAAATTAAAAATAACTGAGAACCCCTGGCACAAAACAGTTCTGGTTTCCATAATCAAAAAGATGACAACTATGAGTAAGACGATCAGACAAAACGGAGGAATGAATCGGTGAACATCTCAGGACCTTTTATTCGTCGCCCTGTCATGACAACTCTCGTCATGATCGGCATACTTCTCTTTGGTATCGCAGGATACAGATTCCTGCCGGTAAGCGACCTCCCCAGCGTTGACTTTCCTACACTTCTGGTAAGCGCCAGCCTTCCCGGGGCCAGTCCTGAAACCATGTCTTCGTCTGTTGCAACTCCCCTGGAACGGCAATTTTCAACTATCGAAGGATTAGACTCCATGACTTCCACCAGTTCTTTGGGATCCACTCAGATTACACTTCAGTTTAACCTGAGCCGGAATCTTGATGCGGCAGCTCAGGACGTACAGACTGCCATTACCCAGGCTGCGCCGTTTCTTCCTCAGGATATGCGCCAACCTCCCACCTATAAGAAGGTAAACCCGGCGGAGCAACCTATCTTGTATCTTGCCCTGACTTCCCGGACGCTTCCTCTCTGGGAACTGCACGATTACGCGGATACCCTGATGGCACAGCGTATCTCTATGACCAGCGGGGTTTCTCAGGTACAGATTTACGGACCGCAGAAGTATGCAGTTCGCGTTCAACTTGACCCCCATGCCCTTGCCAGCAAGGGCATTGGAATCGATACGGTAGAAGAGGCGCTGCACAATGCCAATGTAAATCTGCCTACAGGAACCCTGCATGGAACCCACAAGGCGTTTACTATCCTTGCTACGGGGCAACTATTCAAAGCCAGCGACTACCGTCCTGTTATTGTAACCTACCGTGATGGTTCGCCAGTACATCTTGAGGAACTGGGAAGGATCATTGACAGCGTTGAAAATGATAAGGCCGCTGCCTGGTATGTGGACCAAAACGGAAGCCAGCGGGCCGTCGTGCTGGCAGTTCAGCGCCAGCCGGGAACGAACGCAGTCGAAGTGGCGGGCGCCGTCAAAAAACTCCTGCCTGTCTTCCAATCGCATCTTCCGCCTTCGGCTGAAATGCATATTCTCTATGACCGTTCAGAATCAATCCTGAACTCGATCCATGAAGTCAAATTTACCATGATCCTGACTTTGGTCCTGGTTGTTATGACTATACTCCTTTTCCTGCGCAATTT
This sequence comes from Candidatus Brocadia sp., assembly GCA_030837935.1. Lineage (GTDB taxonomy): Bacteria > Planctomycetota > Brocadiia > Brocadiales > Brocadiaceae > Brocadia. The sequence goes on along the minus strand of JAUQXU010000126.1, from coordinate 3,494 downwards.
CTCTGCCACGGTGATTCCCAGCCTGGCGCTTCCGCTGTCCATCGTGGGTACCTTTGCAGTGATGTATCTGTTGAATTACAGCATGGACAACCTCTCTCTCATGGCCTTGATTCTTGCAATAGGGTTTGTGGTTGACGATGCCATTGTCATCCTTGAAAACATCGTCCGTCATATGGAGATGGGAGAAAAGCCACTTCAGGCAGCACTTAAAGGGTCAGGGGAAATCAGTTTTACCATTTTATCCATGACGCTTTCACTCGCAGCCGTGTTTATTCCTGTGCTGTTTATGGGAGGTGTTGTCGGACGATTATTCCGGGAATTTGCCGTTACAATCTGTGTGGCAATTTTGATATCGGGATTTGTCTCTCTCAGTCTCACTCCCATGCTTTGCAGTCGTTTCTTACGTCCACCGTCTGCGAAGAAACACGGACGTCTTTACATGGTTATTGAGAATTTCTTCAATACTATGCTTAAAGTTTATGAACGGAGTCTCAGGCTGGCTTTACAGTATCGTCTGACCACAATGGCAGCTTCCGGCGTCATCCTTTTGGCTACGGGATATTTATTTGCGACAATTCCCAAGGGATTCCTTCCAAACGAGGATCAGGGAACGATTTTCACCATTACAGAAGCGCAAGAGGGAATCTCGTTCGATAAGATGGTACAACTCCAGCAGGCCGTAGCAGATATAGTCCACGAAGACCCGAATGTTAAGGGCTTTTATTCGAGTGTCGGCAGTTCCGGTGCTGCTGCCAGTCCCAACCAGGGAGCCTTGTTTATCCATTTAAAACCTCGACCCGGGCGCCGTCTGAGTTCTGTACAGGTAATTGAGGAATTGCGTCAAAAGCTCGCCACGATTCCAGGTATCAGAGTTTTCATGCAAGATCCTCCTGAAATTCGTATCGGAGGGCGGCTGACAAAAAGCCTTTATCAATTTACCTTACAAAGCCCGGATATTGAAGAACTTTATCATTATGCCCCAATCCTGGAAGCCGAAATGCGTAATCTGCCAATATTGCAGGATGTAACAAGTGACCTGCAGGTCAGGAACCCTCAGATAAACGTCGTAATTCACCGGGACAGGGCATCAACACTCGGAGTAACAGCGAGACAAATTGAAAGTGCGCTCTACAGCGCCTATGGCAACCGGTGGGTCTCAACGATCTACGCATCCAATGACCAATATAAGGTCATTATGGAATTAGACCCGCAGTATCAGATAAATCAGGATGCCCTGCACATGCTTTATGTAAACTCATCGAATGGGCTCCCGGTTCCGTTATCTGCGGTAGCGACGCTGACTGAGAATCTTGGTCCACAGACAATTAACCACCTTGGACAGTTCCCGGCCGTCACGGTTTCGTTTAACCTCAAACCAGGGGTTTCTCTGAGTGAAGCTGTTACGGAAGTCAACGAACTTGCACGCAAGGCCTTGCCACCTGCCATCAATACTAGCTTTCAGGGTACTGCACAGGAATTTCAATCGTCGATGCAGGGTCTGGGAATGTTATTATGTATGGCCATTCTGGTTATTTATATCGTATTGGGAATACTTTATGAAAGTTTCATTCACCCGATAACCATCCTGTCGGGACTTCCTTCTGCCGGATTGGGGGCACTCCTGACACTTCTTATTTTCCACCTTGATTTGGACGTCTACGCCTTTGTAGGTCTCATCATGTTAATAGGGATCGTCAAGAAAAACGCCATTATGCAGATCGATTTTGCCCTGGAAGCACAAAGAAACGAAGGTAAGAACCCTTTAGAAGCGATATATCAGGGGTGTCTGATCCGATTCCGTCCCATCATGATGACCACCATGGCAGCACTCATGGGTGCTTTACCAATAGCCCTCGGCTTCGGCGCAGGAGCGGAGGCGCGCCGTCCTCTGGGTCTTGTTATGGTAGGCGGTCTGCTTTTTTCACAGTTTGTCACCCTTTACCTCACCCCTGTTTTTTACACCTACATGGATGCCTTGCAGGGAAAAGTTCGGAAATTGTTTCAGCTATCCTCAAGGAAGGAGATGATTGGACAGCAGTTAGGAGAGGTGGTGAAGATTCCGGAATAAAATAGAATAGACATTAGGCTGGAGTAGACAGGTTTATACTGCGCACATGATTAATGTCATTAAGTTAGGCTACCTGCCGAATAAACTAGGGGGATAAAGGGGTTGTTTAGATAAAATAAACCTTAACTTAAGGACATTGAGCCTATGATGCCAGGAATTGTTTCATGCTTCTGTTTCACTAAAACGAGACTATTACAAAAATTTCCTCCCCATAAAACTTAGAAGACCCTATCAATAATCTTATTTTAGAATCGTACTATTTTGGCTGGAATGGCTTGTTATAACAAGTTCTTTATTTCGTTAACATCAAGTAGTCTTGAGGAGTGATAAACTGTAAGTATCTCTACTAATTCACCTTTTATTCTATAAATTATCCTGTAATTACCAAGAATTATTTCTCTGATTTCTTTACGCTTTAATTCTGGCACAATTCGTCCGGATTCAGGAAATAATTCTACACGGTCTACTGCCTCGAAAACTTTTATTGTAAACATCCGTGCGTAATAACTTGATCCTTTGTAATAAAATTTGCTATGGCTTCAATATCTTCTAAAGATTGAGGAGTCCATTTTATTTTAGCCATTTTTTCATTTTCTCTTTTGCTTCCTCATGTGAAATACATTGGCCTTCATCTGCCTGCTTAATGCCTTTTTCAATTTTTGCGAGTAAATATAACCTCTCCATTGCTTCTTCAACTGTAGTTTTTTCGGGCAAGTCACGTAAACTGTCAATTATCTTTTTCTTATCTAAAGCAAACATTTTTCTCCTCTCCTCTTTTTATTTTGAGTGATAAGATAACAAACTCGAAGAAATAATTATTTTATACGTAAGATGCGACACTACAATCCTTCTCCTTATTTTTACCAATCCTTTCATCCCCTCCTTGCGAAGGGAAGTCCAGAGGGTCGCATCTTAAATTTTCAAGGATAATCATTTTACACAATAAGGCACTTTACATTCTTTTGAAATATTTCATAAAAAATTAGACAGAGTGTTACTTTATTATCATTGCACAAAGTATGAATATCCTTTTATTGCACACAAATATCCAACTCTGAAAATTATACAAAGAGTTCATTTCTGGTTTGAAAACAAGATATGCACGCATTAATACTGCCCAAAAATACTGCTTTTGCAGCACAAGGTCAAGGGAAATATTACGGATGCAGTTGTCAGGGGGCCACAGTAAAATAGACGAATCATTTCACGTGGTGAGCAGGAGAAAGGAGATTGATGTCAATTGTCAGGTTTCAGTCATCAAAAGTCAGCGGTCAGTAGTTAGCTGCTATATAGTGTTTGAACGGAAACACCCCAAAGCCAAGTGGAATAAGGCAAAGCAGGTGGAAATAGGTAATGAAGAGCGTTGAATAATACCGAGAGATAGGGTAAAATATGGCGAAAACAAAGGGATTCTTGTGTGAAAGGG
>JAUQXU010000125.1 GCA_030837935.1 Candidatus Brocadia sp. | reverse complement strand
GATTCCCTATTTTGTATGACATGGTATACCTCCTTGGTTCTATTGAAGATGTTTGATTCGTAGGAAATTATACCATATATGAGCCTCGTTTCATCAATAAATACTGTATATAGACAAATTTTTTCATTTGACCCAGTCTGTTCGGTTATCCGTGTTTAACTTAAATCCACATATTTTATAATAACACAAATTATTCCCCTCTTGGGAGGGGTAAGGGGTGGGTTCCTTGGGCGTGAAATCCCAGTAATGTATCACGAATTACCGACTTACCCACCCCTAAATCCCCTCCCAAGAGGGGACTTTTTAACTTGGAAATTAAGTGCCCGGATTACAAACATGAACCCATACGCAATTACTTAACCAGACAACATTTTAAATAAACATACATTGTTAACTATCCTAGTAAAATGAACTATCACATGTCAACCTATTTGTTTCATTTGCTATAAATCTGCTTGACAAATATTCGGACTCTTAGTATATTTGTGCGCGTTGTTGAAATTCAGGCGATGGAGTTCGCCTAATTGCTAGGTAATAGCTGATAACTCCTATTGAAGTCTCTCTTCGATAGGAGTTTTTTGTTTATAAACCCCTGTCGAAGGCATGGTCTCGACAGGGGTTTTTTATTATGCCGTTATACAGCGTAAAACAAATCCCTGTCCTAAATTCATAGGAGGGATTTATGGATTGGATGGTTTGAACGATATTACACTCTATGCTTTTGTTTTTGTGGAGGGATTGTACTATGCTAGAGGAATTTATAAGGCATAAAACAGAAATACTGGGCACCATCGAAAATGTCGAGGCCTTGACAAAAGACGACGTGGGGGCTGCGGATAATAGGTTGCTCATGGTCAAGGAGCAGTTGCTATCAAATTGTTTTAATTTGGTAATCCTGGGTCAGTTTAAAAGAGGCAAGACGACACTTATTAATAGTTTGATCGGCAAGGAAATCCTCCCTTCTTCCGTAGTGCCGCTAACGTCTGTTGTGACAATCTTAAAGAACGGTGAAAAAACGAGCTGTACGATCTCTATGCAAGACGGCAGTGAAAAGAAGATTCGCGTAGAAGAACTCACCGATTATGTAACAGAAAAGGGAAATCCTAAAAATATACGGGGCGTACGATGCGCACACATCGGGTATCCATCCCCTTTCCTTGAAAAAGGAATACTGTTGGTCGATACGCCGGGAGTTGGATCAACCTTCCTGCACAACACAGAAACGACCTACGAATTTTTAGACCATCTGGATGCAGCAGTTTTCCTTATGAGTGCCGACGTCCCTATCTCACAAGTAGAAAAAGAACTCCTCGACACAATCAAAGGTTCTACCCAGAAGATATTCTTTGTATTGAATAAGATTGATAATCTGACCCCGAAAGAGATAGAAGAAATAGCTGCCTTCAATAAGCAGGTATTAGAGGAGATGGGGTTTACCGTCAACGAAATCTGGCCTATTTCTGCCCGGGAAGCACTCAAGGCAAAAACGACAAACAACAACGTTCAACTTTCACAGAGTGGTCTTTTGAACCTGGAAGATGCCTTAGGGACTTTTCTCTCTCTGGAAAAAGGTAAAATTATCCTGAATACCACTATATCCAAGACAAAGCGGGTCATCTCTCAGAAACTATCCCAAATGGCCATTGAAAAAAAGACCATGGAAGCTTCCGGAGAAGAGTTAGAAAACAAGATTAACACCTTTCATCAGCTTGTAGCGAACCTGAAACAGGACAGGGAAGATATGAAATATCTGCTCAAAGGCGAATCAGATAAGCTGTGTTTCAAGGTGGAGGAGATGCTAAAGATTTTAGAAGAAAAGGAGACCCTAAGAATAAAGCAATGTCTTACGGATTTCTATGAAAAAAATCCTGATCCCAATCCCACCGTCTTAAGGGATGAAATGCAGCAGGTCATTAAAGGTGAAATCGTCAGGGGATTCGATGTATTCAGAAAAGATACCGAGAGGATAATCTCAAATAATATCCAGAAAACCTTCAGCCGTTTTACAAAACGTTCCAATAATATCATCAATGAGTTTAAGACGGCTGCCGAGATACTCTTTGAGGTATCCATGGAACAATGTGAATTTTCCGTTGAACTGGTCAGGGATACCGGTTTTTATT
>JAUQXU010000124.1 GCA_030837935.1 Candidatus Brocadia sp. | reverse complement strand
ACAAAATGATGCCACCCCGTTCCTGCATACGAAATCCATGTCGCAGTACTACGCCACGTAGTACCGTCATAATAAAATCCCATGGCTCCCCTGCCATTGGTTGCATCCAATCGGATTGCCACATGGTCACCAAGAGAAACGAGTTCTGCACCTTCTGTATCTCGTGCATTCAAATTTGCCCACGCAGAAATAGTAACGTTTTGAGGTTGCCCAAGGAGTCCGGGTATTTGTACATTGTCATTGATCCCATCAAAACTCAATGCACCTCCGCTTTTCCCTGTTGTCCAGGTGGCCCCATTGATTGTCCCATTATTGCCGTTACCTGACGAATCAGTGGCAACCGTTCCGCTTCTTTCGTCGAATCTATAAAGAGCCCGTGGACCTGTAGTGATAGTCGTCCCCGAAACGCTAACCGTAATCGTATCCTTCCCGGTATTGCCAGCACCATCTTTGGCTGTAATGGTGATTACGTTATCTCCACTTGACAAGCTTATGCTAGAAACAGACCAACTGGTAGTTCCGTTTGCCGTCCCGCTCCCTCCTTTACTATTGCTCCAGGTAATGTTGGTAATTCCTGAATTGTCTGAGGCGGTACCACCGATATTTATTGTAGCTTGATTGGTAGAATAGGTACTTGCTGATGTTGGGGAGGTGATGGTTACGACCGGAGCAATGGTATCAGCAGATGTTGTCGTCGATGATGTCTTCAATGTAAAGATATACCCCTTATTAATATTCGTGGAACTCTTTAACCGTATTTCACTTCCCACAATACTCACATCCGTACTCCCATCTCCAGATTCAATAAAATAGCCGTCGGTACGTTGCACGGAACTTACTGTCTCACCAGCATTGAGCCTTATCACCCCATTTGTTGTTAAAAATACCCCAAACAGCTTCCCTGTCTTCCAGTGCCTGGAATATATAACATCACTGTTTGCATAACTTTTTGTACTCTGATACACGCTTCCATTCCACGAACGACTGGCAAGGGGTACATTGTTAAGATTGTCCCAGCCTGGCAATACCCTTATAAGTTTGAGACTTGGACGAACTGCCGTTACCGATCTTATCGACATATCGCCCAATCTCCCAAACCAATTATACCACGCACCATTGATGCCAGCCTTGGCTGCAATCAAACGATTTCCAGCATTGTTCATATTATAAGGTTGACTCGAACCAACCATGTCTTTTGTAACAGCAACCCCAGAAGTAAAGTTTCTGGCGTCGTCAACAAATTCGGTACCATCAAATTCCTGGCATAACATATTAGGGGTCAACTCATTTTTATCTGGTCTATCTTTTATTTGCTTTATCCACTCATCATTCCAATCGTCACGATACAATTTTGCCGGTTCGAATATTAATTTAGCATTAGGAAAGGTTTGATTCATCCTTGCCTTTAATTTTTTGAGAAAGGCGGCCTGTCCGTCAACATATGTCGAATATTGATGGCTAATGCCACTATGCAACAGGCTAGAATCTTTCCCTGTCCAATAACTCATGCTCACATAAGTATTAGCCCCGTTATCCCATATATGAAAATCACCCAATAATCTTGGCACATCAATCATAACTCCGGCAAAAGTAAAGCCGATACTTGTGTCTTCAAAACTATATGCAGCAAGAATAATTTTCTCAACAACCATGTCAATAACTCTTTGCTGCTGGAAATCCCACATTGCATAAAAGGCAGTATCGCTACTAAACCAACCGCTTGCCATATTATTGGGAAATGTAGCGGTGCTTTTCCACGCCATATACGCATTGTAGAAATCTTTTTCAGCTTGCGTATAATTGGTTTTTGTTGTGTAAATTAAAGGGTCATAACCCTTAAAAACATATGGTCTATTATAGTGCGGATTAACAAGATAGAACTTTAACCCAGCCCGAGCAGTAATCCAATTGTAATTAATCGGAGCAGCCAAATTATTTATTCCAATATAATCATATCCCATCTGCTTGGCGTATTTGATATGATTTTCTGGCGCATCCACCCAACAAACCGCAAAATAATTTTTCCAGCTATTATCCGCTGTTATCGCAGCGCGTTGAATACTCGCCGTGTCTTTGCGAAACTTTTTACTCGTGGATTTAAACTCACCAGCCGTCTGTGCCTCACTTCCATAAATTATATTAGTCTCGGCAACCAAATCTGATGCGTCTGAATCTGAAGACCCATTCGTCTCTGACCCCGACAACACTGTTGATGAATTACCATCCGACGACAAGGTAAAGATGTATCCCGTACCAAAATTGTCTCTGCTCTTTAAGCGTATTTCATTCCCGGTGATATTAACATCCGCGCTCCCATCCCTCGTCTCAACAAAAAAACCGTCGGTGCGCTGCACAGATGCCACCGCTTCACCTGCATTGAGCGTTATTGCCCCCGATAGTGTCAAAAATACAGCAAAAAGCTTTCCTGTCTTCGGATGGCGTGAATACATAACATCACTGCTCACATAACTCTTTGTACTCTGATAAATGTTTCCATCCCATGACCGATCTGTAAGAGGCACATTGTTAAGATTATCCCAATTGGGTACACACCGTATGAGTTTCAGTCTGGGATAAACTTCGGTAATACTCTGATGGTCAAGCATATCATCACTACCACCAAACCGTCCAAACCAATTATACCAGGCACCATTAATACCCGCCTTGGCAGCAAAAAGACGATTCTTATACTCATCAACTTCGCCCATTTGAGAGTTGCCAACCTTGTCTTTCGTAATATTTACTCCTGAATTAAAATTATTGGCGTCATCTACATAAAAAGTATTTTGCCAACTTTTTTGACTTAACATGTCTGGCGTTAACTCATCTTTGTCTGCACGGTCTTTTATCTGGTATATCCATTCGTTCTCAACCACATCACTATAGAGTAAAGTTGGCTGAACAATCCATTTTGGATTACTAAATTCCTGGGCCATCCTTGCCCTTAATTTC
>JAUQXU010000123.1 GCA_030837935.1 Candidatus Brocadia sp. | reverse complement strand
GGTAAAGATCGGCTACCCGTATACCATTACGCGCCATCTTATCGGTATAACACGGCCCGATACCCCTGCGGGTTGTACCAATCTTTTCGTCCCCTTTTTCGGACTCAGAAAGTTCATCTAATTTTTTATGATAGGGAAATACGAGATGCGCTATTTCACTGATGCGAAGGTTGTCACCAACCTCTATGTTTTTTTTCCTTAACCCATCGATTTCTTCTAATAATTGATGGGGGTCCAGGGCTACTCCGCTACCAATAACACAACATTTATTTTTTCTGAGGATACCTGAAGGAATGAGATGTAAAACGAATTTTTCGTCGTTTGCGATGACGGTATGGCCTGCATTGCTTCCGCCTTGATACCTTACGATTATATCAAACGACTCGGTGAGTATATCAACGATCTTACCTTTACCTTCGTCCCCCCACTGGAGACCCACGAGGCAGGTATTAGAACCCATGTTTAAATTTTCCATAAAATCTGGCAAAATCCTCCGAATTCGTTGGGAAATAAGCTTTTACGGAATTATAAAAAATGGGGTAGTGAATGTCAAGGGAATACACTTTTACAGGAGGATATCGACGAAATCAAAGCATCGGCAATCTGCAGGCAGAGACCTTCGAACAGTGACCGGACACCTAAATCTCGATATATTACGGGAAGATTCAGGGGTGGGTATTTCTTGTTCTTTTGATGGTATAAAACATTGATACTCTTTTCCTTGCATTTTTCTCGTCATTCATTACAATAGCAACTTCAATTTTCAATTGTTTCCTTTTCTCAACTGTAAAGATAAATCGAATCTTAAAGTGCTTCATATGACAACTATTCTTGTAATAGGGCCTCATCCTGATGACGTAGAAGGCGGTATGGGGGGAAGTATTCTGAAATTAATCACCCTGGGATATGATGTCCACATCCTCGACCTGACTAACGGCGAACCCACGCCGCATGGCAATCCTGAGATTCGAAGGAAAGAATGGGAACAGTCGACCGCCATGCTTGGTGTGAAAAGCCGAACGGTGCTCGACCTGCCAAATCGTTATCTCATGGACGGTATCGAGGTTCGCAAAAAAGTCGCTGCCGTTATCCGAAAGATACGCCCATCGGTGCTTTTCCTTCCGTATTGGATCGATGCCCACCCTGATCACACTCAGACTACCCAGATTGGTGAGGCAGCCCGATTCTATGCAAAACTGACAAAATCAGATATCCCTGGAGACCCATGCTATCCGACCCACATCTTTTATTACCTCTGCTCCCATTTCCGTTTACACGTCACCCCATCATTTATCCTTGATATCAGCAAGGAATTTAAAAAGAAACTTGAGATTGCACGGGTCTATCAATCCCAGTTTGCCTATGACGATGACCGCTGGAAATACATAAGCAGTACGCTCACAGCAAAGAATCAATATTATGGCAATCTGATCAGGGCTGAATATGGTGAACCCTTTATGAGTCGTGAACAGGTGGGTTTAAGGGATATACGGGATATTTTATAATATAGTTTCAAAAAATTACCGGTTGCAAGTTAAAAGTCGTAAGATATTACGCTGGATCTTGAACATGCAACTTAGAATTTAGTTGTGATTATGATGCTCTATAAAGTATGAAATATTTTCCTGTGGGAAAGCTTGATTTCCGGCTACTGGAAAAACTCCTCAACTCAAATCCCATCACTGACCAGCGAATTATCATAGGTCCCAGAATTGGTGAGGATGCAGCCGTCATCGATTTTGGGAAAAAGTATCTCGTAGCCAAGACAGATCCTATTACCTTTACCACTCACCGTATTGGCTGGTATGCTGTCAACGTGAATGCTAACGACATCGCTGCGATGGGAGCAACTCCAAAGTGGTTCCTGGCAACGCTATTGCTGCCTGAAGGAAAGACGAATACAAGACTAGCCACACAAATTTTTAAAGATATCATTAAATCAACCCGGAAACTCAATATCACCCTGTGCGGTGGACACACCGAAATTTCCTATAAAATCGATCGACCCATTGTCATTGGCCATATGCTGGGGGAAGTCGAAAAGGATAAGCTCGTGGTAAATGCACATGCGAAACCAGGCGATGACCTTTTACTCACAAAGGGCATTGCCATAGAAGGAACGGCTATTATTGCACGGGAAAAGGCAACGGCAATCAGAAAAGAATTTGGTGGTCAGTTCGTTAAAAGGGCACAGGCATTTATAGACAAGCCAGGGTTGAGCGTCGTCGCAGACGCCTTATTAGCTAACAAAGTAGCCAGGATCCATGCCATACACGATCCAACTGAAGGGGGGCTGGCTACAGGCATTTTGGAACTTGCAAAAGCATCAGGAACAGGAGTTGTCATTGATGCAGAAAAGATTCCATGCTATGAAGAAACTGAACAGATTTGCAAGCTATTCAATATCCAGCCGCTCGGTCTCATTGCATCGGGGGCTTTGTTGATTGCACTCGATCCAAAAGATACAAGAGAAGTTATTGCCACCCTTGCAAAGAATGGAATAGTATGTACTCAGATCGGAAGACTTACCAAAAAAAGTGAAGGATTAAACCTTTTAAAAAAAGGCAAGCTCAAAAAAATGCCAACTTTCACGGTAGATGAGATTACAAAGGTTTTGTAAAGAAAAACCTCGGTAAAAACCCTGTTTTTTATTGAGATTTTAAAAAAAACGAACTTGTTGCGTATTTAGAAATTTAACTCATATCCTATTGTTGGTATCCAATCAGCCCTCAGCCCCTCTTCATTGAGCGGTGTCTGAATATTGAAAAACACAAGCGTTCCTATACGTGGACTCCACTTGAACCCCGTTGAAAGATCTACGATATCTTCACCAAAAGCTGACTTATCTGTCTTATGACTACCGACAATATCCAGTGCAACAGAAAAATGGTTATTCCCTTTCCCAAAGGTATAATCAGCGCCTGCTGTATACACAGTTCTGTCTTCCCCTTCGCTTCCGCTATTAAACTCATATCCTAAGTTAAAATGTGGAGTAAAATGATTGATAGTTTTTGAAAATATAAGAAATGTTTTTACGCTGGTTTTGCCAGTGCCTAAGAGTTCATCCTCATCTCCCGTCGGGAGTTTTATATCAAGTGCGGATGCAAAATCTATCCATTGAGATGTAATCAGATTATATTTGTTTCTCAATATGATATCACCCAGACCGGTGGAGGCGCCGGAGACCGAATCGCTCAGGGTATCGTAAGAGTCAAAACGATAACCCAGTATTTTACCGCTTTCTCCTTTTTTCCTAGTCTGATTTAATATCTTTGCGGTACTATCGACATCTAGTTGAACCTGCAGGACGGGCACCAGGATGGAAATATCCCAACGGTCTGTTATGCCATACGTACCGTAAAAAGAAAATAAATTGCTTTCTACATCTACGTCGAAGTTCATTTGAAGCAAATTTTTATCTTTCTGTTTTTCGTCCAATAACACAATAGAGTTTAGATGATGTAAGTCTTCTCCTTCTAAGGTAGAAAAGTTGATATAGGTATAAGAAAAACCAAAATTTAATTTTCCCTCTCCCAGAGTAGGCGCCCTTTCGGCAAAGATAGGCCCAAGACTGTCAGTTGTCCTTGTAAATACTTCTAATTCTCTGTCGTACCGAAAGGTAAATCCACCTCCTGTTGAACTGACAGGCAAAGATCCCTTTCCGGTATTTAACGCCGTATTGAGAGTTTGAATTTTCTGAAATGAATCGAGCGGTACTTGAACATCTGTGACAACAACGATGTTACCAGCAGCATCTACCTTTTCAGATGTCTTTGTTACGGGAATGCCGTTCCCACCATATAATGTGGTTATTAAGTCGGACAAACTATTGCCCAGACTGTTAGTTGCAGAAATAACAAGTGTTGAAACAGTAACAAATATCACTAATAAATATCTTGTTACCATAGAAAGTCTCGCCTGTGCAAATTACCACGCATCTAAAACAAATATCTATAAACCGAAATACTCAATCATTTTTCAAGTCTTTTTGAGTTTTGGAGTATCTCCTCAATCTGAATCACAATGCAACATTATACATAGATCGATGTCATTACGTTAAGAAATTATTTTAGAAAAGTGGCACAAAATACGTGCGGCATAAAACAGGCGGTTGGAGCAAGCACACAGATAAAGGATTGCTCAATAGTTTCACATGCAGAAAAAAATACAGAAGAATTAGACAAGAAGAATTGCAAGCGTGGATGTATACTAACACAGATCACCGTTCATAAAACAAAAAGGCAACTCAAAAGAGTTGCCTTTTTGCATATCCTAGTTTCACACTATGCCAAATATTTACACCTGGCTCATATATTTAGTGCTTGTGATGACATTCACACTTACAATCTTTACCCTCTTTTGCTGTATGGCCACACTTGTCGCACTTCTTTTCCTCTGCCATAGCCGAGCCTACCAATACGGTATTTACAACACCAACACCTACCATCAATGCACCTACTATAACGAGACTATAACCAAACTTCTTTAACATGGCCTTCTCCTCCCTATATTACCGGAAAATCTTAAGCCGAGCCGCCGAGAACACTCTCAGCATACGAAAGCTGGCTTTTCTTATGTTAATAGTATTATACACTTAATATGTTTGCAATAAAATTATCATTCTACAATCTAAACAATGTATGCTTTTACATACATTGTTTGCGGCAAGCCGACGATCATCAACAACGTCGAGACGCTGGCGCACCTGCCGAGCAT
>JAUQXU010000122.1 GCA_030837935.1 Candidatus Brocadia sp. | reverse complement strand
TAAACTAACAATCCCCGTGAAAATTTTACCGATCAAACTCTTTTCGCTACGTCCCTGTGTTGAGATCAATCCAACCGCACCAATGATGGCCATGTATTTCCCAATATTAATGATGTTACCGGGTATTTTTAGAAAAATGGTTGATATCAGGATCAAAAATCCAGGTAACATAATAAGCCATAATAATCCGTCACAGATTGCATTCAGAATATTCATTTTTCTCAATTCTCCATACATCCTGAGTGTGATTCCGTAAAATTGGTTCAATACACCCAGTCCTATGGCAAACAAGAGTGCCATAACAGGTTTTGAGAGGGGGTCTAATAGCGTCAGCCTTTCTTTTATTTTTAATAAAAGGTTGTTCTCGCCTAAATATATCGGATTATATAGATCTCCAGCCCATCCACCGGTAACGGCGCCAAATATCATCGTACTTATACCGGCATAAAGAAAGAGTTTCAAGAAATTGGAGAATCCCTCGGATGCTTTATATTTCCTAGCCATCCATGCGGAAAAAGCCGTTAAAAACACTCCATAAAACACATCGCCAAAACAAAGACCGAATAAGATTAGAAAGGATATCATCACAAAGGGCGTTGGGTCAAAAGTAAAATAATTGGGTAATCCAAACATGTTTATTAATAATTGGGCAGGTTTGAAGAATCTGTTCAGCGTAATGGAGACGGGTACCCTATCAACCGCTGAAGGCTCTTCATAAACAACCGATGCCTGTGGAAATTTGCCTGAGAGTAACGCGTCGAGTTTGAACTTGTCTGTTGTTTTGACGTATCCTATTAAGACAAAGATCCTTTTGGACATGGCACACCGGTGCTGTGTAAAAATCTTATTTCTTTCATTTTCCCAGTATCCAAGGAGTATCTCTAGAGAACGCCATTCCCCGGATAGCTCAATGATATGGTGGTGAATTCGTTTTTGCTCTTGAATCACATGAGACATTTCCAGTGCTAATTCATCACAGCGGTCTTTTATGTTACCCGATTGGGCCGGGAAAGGTATCTCCTTAAAACTGAATTTCGCAAGAATTCTGAGTGCGTCATCTTTATCCTTATTTAAGTACGCGAGGAGGATTTTCAGTTTTTCTTTAGCCTTTGAAACAATCTGCCATGTGAAAAATTCATTGGTTGATGCATTTTGCAAAAACCGATTCCATCGAGACTCAGATACCTGGCAGTAAAAGAAGGAGACATGCTTAATGCTTCTGAGTTGAGTAAATTCAATTGACAAGGGTAAAAAACCTGTAAGTTTGTCCAATTCTACTTTTAGTTGTTTTTGCCTTTTTTGAAGGCTTAAGTATTTTTCGTATTGGCTCTGGCATTCTTCAAAGAGGGATTCGATATCTATACGAGAAAGTGTTTGGTTTAATTCCTTCCAGTTAATTTGCAATGGGATGGGAAAGATACCGTCAACAAGGCTTTTCTTTTTTTGAACGAATTTTTTAAGAATGGAGAAGATGGTATTAAGTCTGTAAATTTTCTTCTCTATATCATTGGAAGTGGTAGGAAATCTCTGAAAGGATGGAATTGTCGAATTGTCGAGCTGGGTAAAACTGTCAGTAATATGAACGATATTCAAATAATAGAGTTGGCTGAGAAACCGCTGCGAATCCTTTTCAGGGAGTAGAATAGTCACTTTATTGACTTTCTGAATAGCCATATTAGCTCTCGTAAATGTGTTTTACTACCCAATCAACAGCATCTTCCATAATTCGATTGTTTCTATGGAGAAGGTTCTTTTTGGACAATTCAAATTCATTTCTCAGACGTTTTTCTTCTGATTTTTGTAAATCGAGAGTTTTTGATTTTAATGCCTCAAGCTTTTGACGGTATTCATTCTCAAGGGTTGCTTTCATACATCCAATCTCATGGTGAATATCGGCAATAATCTTCTCTGCTTTTTGTTTGGCATCCTTCACAATAGTGTCAGCTTCTGACTCGATTTCCAGTACTTCTGTGATAAGATGGTTGCTCATAGAGAATTTGTTATATAAACTTGATGAGCCTTTAACTCATAAGAGTTGCAAAAAAGCAATGTGTGGCAAGTTGGGTATGACCGTCTTTTTACAATGATTGTTGCCAAGCAGTTTCCTGTCATTCCTGAAACGAGAATTCATATTTATCTCTGCGTTCTCTGCGGTGTACTGAACTGTTACCAACAATAAATGGTAATTGCTATTTATATTACGTTGAAACGTGAGCTCTTTCAAGAAAAAAGCAATTGTATCAAATGATGAAGAATCGTTTAATAGTTTAAAATTGTTTGCTATTCGTAGAATTGATTTTTAGAATGAGTCATAAGTTTTCAGCTTAATGC
>JAUQXU010000012.1 GCA_030837935.1 Candidatus Brocadia sp. | reverse complement strand
CAAAACAGGGACTGATTTCAGTAAAGGAGCTATGGGTTGCGATACATTATCCACAATGAACCGCCGGATGCGGAGCCGCATGTCCGGTGGTGTGGGGATTGGGAGGCGTTAATCTACGACCTCCCGATTACCCGATTAGGCGTCGCGGATTCCGCGGAAGTGGTGGAGCTATTGTTCATTTTCTTCCATCCATCCTTCGATTCGGCGAATCTGCGATTCGATGTCGTCAATCTTCGCTTCGGTTTCGGAGAGCCAGCCGCTCCAGATGCCAGTCCACTTGTCGCTGGTGCTATTGGAAATTTTGTCGCGGAGTTCGGAAGCCTTGTCTCGGAAACGCTGAAGCGCGTCCGTCGCTTTACGATACATCTCACGAAGCTTGACGCGGTTCGCTTCCTTGCGCTGGGCTCGGTCGCCGTGCCGCGCTTCGTGCGCTTGGTGATGTTCACGCCAGAATTGGTCATGCTGTTCTTTGATTTCTTGGATACGGTCGAAACACTCTTTCTTGTGTTCGCCGAGCATCTCATGTTTGTGCTCGCTGAGATACTTCATGACGCCAGCGAGATAACCGCCTCTGGCCTTCATTTGCTCTACGGTGGTCTTGTCGAAGAAGAAAATCGTGTCCGTGAATTGGGAGTAGCCGATGCCCTTGCATTCGCCGAAGATTATAGACTTATGGTGCTCTGAACGACCACGTAATTGGTCGCGTTCCGAGTTGGCTCGCTTTGACGCCTCATCACGGAGTCCATTAAAACGCTCCCATGCGGCCTGGCGCAGTTCTTTGGTTGGGTATCTGACGCCAGAATTGAATCCTTCTTGAATTTCTTTGGCGAGTGCCCAAACGGGTTTCCAATCTTGGCGACGCAGGCCGATGCCAAAAATGCCCGGCGCATCCGGCATGATGGATTTAAGCCGACTTATCATTTCGTCGAGTGTTGTTGAGTTCATTTACAAGGTGCGCGCAGCGACGCCTAACGTGAAGCTGAGTGGTGCGGCCAATAAGCTTGCCCTTAATGCCACCGCCGTTCTCCGCGTCCACTCAAGCGCCTGGTTCGGCAAACAGTTTTTCCTCTTAAGTTGGTAACAATCCCATAATCCGATTATCTGTTAAAAGGCTTGGAAGTTTATTTGTTATTTCAAGAAGATTTTGAACTGTTGTTTTACGCCTATGAATCAATGAGATTCCATTACTATCAACGAAAATATAACCGGAAAACCCGTCAATAAATATTTTACAATTAGAAGCATCAGCAAGATACTCAACTTTTATTTTGTCAGGGTTGCCTATATCCTCAATTGTGTCGATGATTTCTTCAATATCAGGTGATTTAGAAAAGTTAAAAGAGGTTCTGTCAAAAACATTATCAAAAGTATCTGCAAATTCTTTAGACATTAAAGATTCAGGGTTTTTGATTTCTGAAACATCAAATGTGATTTTGTATTGTCCTAAATCTTCCTCGTCGATGTCAATTGATATGTGGACTGAAAAGTCAGGTGTTAATATTGATGCGAATCCATCATCTTGACTAAAAGATATTTCCCGTCTTTTGTATTTAAAGTTAGATTGCAAGTCTGAATATATTTGGTTTGCTTCATCAGTAAATTCTTCGTTTCCAATATTACGCACAAAGTTTCTTGTTATGTCATTTAAATATTGTGGAGCTCGATAACCTTTTTTGAATCCTGAAAGACTTTTAATAGAGCCGAATTTGAATCCAAGAAAAGATGCTTTTTTAAGTTGAGTTGTTGTTTTCGATTCAGCTCTACGACGATTAAATATTTCTTTGAAATCAGCTAGAATAAATTCGCGAGATAAATTGCCCCATAGGCGTGGGGTCTGGTTCTTTTTGGAGGTAAATGTATCTTTTAAAGTTAGTGGCACCTCTCTACTGAGATAATTTTGCAGAGATGATGTTGTAAGGTACACTTTTCTTTCAAGGGCACGCTTGTTGTTTCCATTTAGAGCTTCTATTATATGGTATGTCCATATGCCGTGCTTGAGGCTACCGCTTGAAAAAGATGATTCGTCATGATTGCATGAAGCAAACACGACATGATATTTAGACTCATTACAGAAATATTCGAACTCCTCATCTGTCATTTCTGACAGCATACCTCTCATGCTTTCGTCAATATCTAAACCACTATGACAACTGTCTATAAAAAATATTACTTTTTGACTTTTTAATCTTCGAACATGACTGAAAATCGATTCTAAGCTAATACTGGTTGCGGTCAAATCGGTATAGACTGTATCATGGCAAGTAATGTAGTTCTTATTTGCATCAGAGAAACCATGTCCAGCATAAAAAATAAAAAGTTGATCATCTTTATCCAACTTTCTGAAAATAGTTTTAAAAGTAGATTGCATGCGCGTCTTAGTGGCATGTTCACTAATTAACGGAGTAATGTTTTCTTTATTAAAACCATGCTGTTTAATCACCGCGGCAAATTCGTTGGCATCATTTTCTGCATACTGCACAGATGATATTTTTCTATCTTGATATTTTTCTACTGCAATAATAATTGCGTGTTTCTCTTCCATGATGGTCACATATTTTTTAAGGCCGAACCCTTGCATAAGCGGCTTGGCTGTTTTTTAGCCAAGTCGGCTTGATGCAAATGTGTACGCCCAGCATGGGCATTAACTAATGGGTGAAAGTCCCTGCGGGAAAATCACCGTAGATTCGAGGTTGAATATACGCGAACCGCTAGCAAAATTCAAGGGCGATTTCGTGAGAAATGGTCTGAAGGAAGAATGGAG
>JAUQXU010000121.1 GCA_030837935.1 Candidatus Brocadia sp. | reverse complement strand
AGGGGAAGTTATACGATAAGGGTATAGTAATTTGGTTGAATTCAGTGGTTTAATAATCAAATCTTCTATGCCCAGTTGTGCATAATCAGGATCAATGCTACCTTCTATACTATGTATCATTGCCACAATACCGGGTATACTCCTGGCGGAATTTCTCATGAAAAAAAGTGTCGTATCATGCTCTATAAAAATTTCATAAACTTCTCAATAATATTTTCCATGTGCATCCCCCTCGAACCTTTGATTAATACCGTATCATTTTCTCTGAATTCATTTATTTCAGAAGCTGCAATGTCCGTAACATCTTTAAAACTGACGACTCGTCTTTCAGGCATACCAGATAATTTTGCAGCCTTTGCAATTTCAGATGCGTGCGCCCCTACTGTCCATAATAAGTCTATATTGAGACAAGCTACTGTTTCCCCAATTTCTCTATGTAGTTGATAAGACTCATTTCCCAGTTCCAGCATGTCTCCACAGACAAACACCTTTCTACCCTTTGCATTCATTTCACTAAGATATTGTAAAGCTGCCCGCACAGACTCAGGATTTGCATTGTACGCATCGTTAATAAGTGTAATCCTCCCAACACGCTGCTGCTCTATCCTCATGTGGGGTAGTTCAAAGGAAGAAAAGGCATCCTTGAGGCCGTAAATATCGTGGCCTAATGCAAGACACACCGCAAGAGATGCCAAACAGTTACCGATATTATGATACCCGGAAACTGGAATATAAATTTCAAGGCGTCCATTAACTACAAATACATACCCTTTATCTTTCTTTCTTACGTCTGTACATCGTATATGCGATTGGGGGCTAAAACCAAAACCTACGGCCTTCCCTTTAAATCCGTTGGCGATCTCAACACACCATGGATTATCAACGTTATACACAAATACCCCATCTTTGCGGAGATTTTCCAATATCTCTCTCTTTGCCAATGCAACCCCTTCAATGCATCCAAGTCCCTCGAGGTGCGTTTTTGAAATGTTCACAATTACTGCAATATCAGGGGCGCCAATTTCAGATAAACGTCGAATTTCCCCAGGGGCATTTGTCCCCATCTCAAGCACGCCGTATTCATGCTTATTTTCTATTTCAAATATCGTTGCCGGTACTCCGATAAAATTATTAAAGCTTTTTCGTGATCTTACGGTAGAACCAAAACGAGATAACACATGATACGTCATTTCTTTTGTAGTAGTTTTGCCATTGCTCCCCGTTATACCAATAATCTTCGTAAACAATTTTTGACGGTAATATCGTGCCAAATCTCCTAACGCTGTTACCGTATCTTGTACCCTGATCGTCGGAAAATTCTCATAACCCAAATTTGATTTTATTTCGCTTGAAATAACCGCACCCACTGCCCCGGCATCCATTGCCTGCACGACATACTGGTGGCCATCAAAATGTTCTCCCTTGAGTGCAAAAAACAGATCCCCTTTCTGGATATTTCGGCTATCGGTAGATACACCTTTTACCCTCGTATTGCTGCCGGCACATACTCTTCGTCCACCGACAGCCTTTACAACCTCTTCGAGAGATAGACTTTCCATTTTATTGCCTTAGTTATTCAAAAATGTGATATCGTACTGCTTTCCAGAATTTGCCTTACAACCTCTCGGTCATCAAAAGGAATTGTGGTATCCTTTGATATCTGATATCTTTCGTGACCCTTACCTGCAATGATCACGACGTCACCCTTTTTTGCCTCCAAAATTGCCTCTTCAATGGCAATTCTTCTATCTGCTTGCACCCGGAAACAAGCTTTTCTTCCCACCCCTTTTTGAATTTCATCGATAATATTATGAGGGTCTTCAGAACGAGGATTATCACTCGTTATCCAGAAAAGGTCTGAATATTTTTCTGCAATATGCCCCATCTTAGGCCTTTTTTTTCTATCTCTATCGCCACCACATCCAAAGACCAGTATAATACGTCCTTTTGTGGTCTCCCGCAGGGTGCTTAGAACAACCTGGAGCGCTTGATGTGTATGGGCAAAATCAATATAGACATGGAAATCCTGCCCACAATCAAGTTTTTCCAGGCGACCGGGCACTACGTCCAACGATTCAATACCCGCTTTTATCGCATCGATTTTAAAACCCAGCGCCAACCCATTCGCTGCCGCTGCTAATGCATTATAAACATTATGTTTACCTACCAAATTCAGGGTAATATCTATTTTCCCCCAGGATGAATTCAGTAAAAATCTTGTTTTATCAACATCTATCTGTATTGTTTCGGCCGTTACATCTGCATTCTTTTTCTTTATACCATACCAAACTACCTGAGACCGTGTGCATTCGGCAAAATGTTTACTGGCATTGTGATCGGCATTCAGTATTGAAAATGCCTCTGTATCTAATCCCTTTACCAGTTTAAGTTTTTCTGTTCTATAATTCTGTATATTTGCATGATAATCGAGATGCTCGACAGATAAATTCGTGAAGATCGCAGAGCTAAAACGAACACCCTCTAATCGGTGCTGAGAAAGGGCATGAGAAGATGCCTCTATTACAGCATATTTTATACCTGATTTAAGCATTTCAGCGAGATAACTCTGTATTTCAATAGATTCCGGCGTTGTTTCTTGTGCCGGTATCACCCTCTTACCGATTTGATATTGAATCGTACCAATCAATCCTGCCTTATTGCCAGAAGCCTCAATAATTGCCTTTGTAAGATAGGAAGTGGTTGTTTTACCATTCGTTCCAGTAACACCGGCTACCGTCATTTGAGAAGAAGGTTCACCATAAAAACGTGTACTCATAGCTGCAAGTGCATGACGTGTATCAGAAACAACGATCTGGGGTATGCCTGAAGCTGTTTCGGTTTTTTTGTCTACAACAAGGGCAGTAGCTCCTTTCTCTATTGCACTCATAACATAATCATGTCCATCCACTTTATAACCCCTAATGGCAACAAACACATAACCCTCTTTTACTTTACGTGAATCACGAGTTATTCCAGACACTTCCCTTTCGGCAAAATCAGAGGATTTGTGCTCTTTCAAACAAGAATAGAGTTCACTTAATTTCATAAATATCTACTTTACTTCCTGCAAAATTCCAATTTTTCGCTGATTAG
>JAUQXU010000120.1 GCA_030837935.1 Candidatus Brocadia sp. | reverse complement strand
CAAAGAGATGGGAACTGTTGTACACATGGCAAAGCGAGTAACGTGTAATGAAAATTGAGAAACAAGAAAATGGGAAGGCTGTTATATTGGTACCAAAAGGCGACTTAGTTTATGAGGGAATAGATGAGCTAGAAACTCTTTTTAAGGTATTGAGTGATGATGCACAGTATGTAATACTCGATCTTACGCATGCAAAATATCTGTCGGCAAAGGCATTAGGCATACTAGTTTATTATGTGAAACTTTTTCGAGAAAAACAAAGGGATTTGAAATTAATTAATGTGAATGAAAATATTAAAAAGTTATTGAATATTACAGACATTATCAAAATAATCTCAATATTTGAAAACGAAGGTGCAGCTTTAGCTAGTATTGGCCCACAGGTTGGTAAACTAGAGAAGACGCTTTTATGGTCTAAAGAAGGTTTTGTTTAAATATTTGATTAATTTAAGATAGATATAACTATGTCTGATTTGATTAAACTGGATGAATCGCAAGGCACAAAGGAAATTCTCCAAAAAACTACAGAGATATTGAATGATGATGTCAGTGAGAAATTTGAGGGTAAAAAATCTTCAAAATCGGGGTTAAATATTTCTCAAAGTATTTTATTGTTTAGGCAATATGGACTTGCAATAGCTGTTAATTTTGTAATATTGGGGGTAGTTTGTTTTCTATTTTTACTCCAAAGGAATTGGATAAAATTGGGAAATGAGGATATTGGGCGTATTGTGGAAGAAAAGGTTATGGAGTCTATTAAAAAAAACATGTTCTCAGATAATAATATGAATAACATTGCAGGTGAAAATAATAGAAATAAGGATTTAAAACACGATAAAAATGATACAGATGTGTCAGATATAAAAAATGGGTCACTTGAAATACACAAAGATAACACGAAATATGTAATAGAGGCGAATAGATTATACGAACAAGGGTGCTATGAAAGTGCTGCAGCTTTTTATGAAGAAAGTTTAAATAAATCAATGCCTTTTTTAAATGAGGATTTCGTAATGTATCGGTTGGGGGATTGTTTTTTCTTATCTGAGCGATACGATGATGCATTAAAGGTATTTCAGTCGTTAAATAGTGATTACATTAACAGTTCATATCAATTTAAAAGCAGATTGAAAATAGGAGAGTGTTATGCAAAAATGGGGGAATTTAAAAAGGCCAGGAAAGCGCTTTATGCTGTTATGGCACAAGAGGGGAAATGTTGTTCTGATGACGATAAGTTAACGGTTGTAGACTCTTATTTTAAAATAGCGGATTATTATATGGAAGAAGCAAAACTGCTTCGTGAAGCAGGTGTTTGCGGAACTACTGGCACAGTTCGGTCATTTGCTTCGAAATAGGTGCATTAATTTAAAATCGAATCAATAAAAAAATGAAGAGAATTGTATCCATTAAAATACAATTAATTTTATACTTGTTCTTAATGACATTTACTTTATCTTACGTGCAAGGCGAGCAAATTACTCATAATATATTCAACACACATGAACTAAATGTTGAGAAGGATAATTTAGAAAAGCTTCAGACGCAATTACAGATACTAGAAACAAAAGAAGATGTAGGAATACAGAATCAAAAAACGAGGTTTCAAGTTTATGGTCAAAATAATAGCAAACAGGCTAGTAAACCACCGATTGTGATTAATCCGAATGAGAACATTGTGCTAAAAAAAGAAATGGGCGATTATGATGTGCAAGTGTATTCAATTGATGCAACTCAAGTAACGGTAGCAGATGTATTACAAGCATTATCTGCAAGTTTTGGAAAAAGTATTATTGTTGATGACGAAGTAGACCCCACCTACTTAGCTTCTTACATAAATATTTCTATTCAGAAAAGTCCTTTACAGGATATATTAGAAGTGGTACTAGGAATGCGTGGTTTAGAATTTGTTCAAAATGAAGATTCCATTTTTGTTACATCCTTGGCGAAACTTGATATCGATACAGCCTTTGAATATTATCGGGACAAGAGCATCCATCTGTATCAAAAGGCGCAGATAAAATATCCTAATGATCGGAGAATTGTAAAGGCGTATTTCGAGTTAGGAAATTATTATTACGATCTAGGTTTTAATTTTCTCGCATTACAAGAATATCAAATAATTGTGGGGAAATACAGAGGCAGCACACAAGCAAAAGAGTCGTTATTCAAAATAGGCCGTTGCTACGATAAACTGAAAGATCCAGAAAGTGCAAGGCGAGCATACTTTCAATTCCTGTGCAGGTATCCAAAAGATCCGTTAGTTGCCGATGTACTTTTGGCAATAGGAGACTCATTGACGGAGCAAGGCCACTACAATAAAGCGATAGATATTTACGAAAAAGTCACTCGTGAGTTTGCTACTGATGATTCTGTAGCTGCGTCCAAGGCACAATTCAGTATTGCAAAAACTTACATGAAAATGGGGGATTATAGGAATGCAATACAGGTATTTTTGAAAGCGAGATGGAAATATTGTTCTGACCAAATGAGATCGGAGATTGAATATCAAATTGGTAATTGCTTGTATTTGCTAAATGAATATCAGGATGCCGCAGATGTTTTAGGCAATTATTTAGTGAATGAGCAGGAAGGAGAATTTGGTGAAAGTGCCAGTTTTTTACTTGGTGATTGTTTTTACAAACTGGATAATTATCTAGGTGCGTTTCAAATATTTAGAAAAGCAATTGAGCGCTATCCGAAAAGCAATAAGGTTTCTGGCGGAATTTGTTGTATGGGAAAAAGCCTAAGAGCTATGAATATGTTGGAGTCAGCAATAAAGGTATTACGTGAAGGAATGCAGGCATTTCCCATTGATGATAATGCTGGCACGTTGGCATTCGAAATAGGGATGTGCTATTTTGACAAGGGTGATTATTGGTTAGCATATAACGCATTTGATAGTTTTGTAAAGCAGTATCCTCAGGATGAACTCGTAATTGAAGCTATGATTAGGATGGCTGATGCACTTCTTAATGATAAAAAATACGTAGAGGCGATCAATAGTTATTTCGAATTACTAAAAACAACTAATAGTGATGAAATACGACGATATGCGTTTAATCGTATCGGTGAATGTTACAAATATATGGGGAATCTACAACAAGCAATAAAGGCATATCAGATAGGTTTACGCAATACTAAAGATACCGTTCGGCTAAAGTGGCCCATCGATGATTCCTTAGGTACGACTACAAGCTTTAAACAACATACACAACAATAAGAAATAAACTTATAGAATAAAACCTTTCAAATAACGCACATCGTTTAATATTCATATTCTGAGAAATCTATGTTGTTTATTTTCGTCTGAATTTTCAACTCAAGACTTTGAAGAATGTCGATATTTTTATTTTTTATACTTTTTTAAATAATTATTCTTTATCGAACAATACGATAAAATATACTGCGATCTTTTTTGTGGCACCCCAAGGATACATCTGCTTAACACTTCCTTTATTAATTAGTTAAGACTATTTAGTTCTTCGCATAATCCATTCAGATTTATTCATCTACGAAGCAATCTTTTATGATGGTACAATGATTGCTACATTACCATTTAACGAAATTTTATTTTGAAATTAATAATTTCAACGAAAATTATGGTGACTTTATGATAATGAAGAGAGGACTTATATATATTTGGATTGGTTTGGTATGGGTTCCTTCCGTTTTTGGCGAAGAGTACGTTGATACTCAAAAAACAAATAGCTTGTCTTCAAAATCAAATAACGTGTCTGTAAAGACAGGAGTAGCTAATGATATTGAAAGACCATTGCTAAGACCGATTGAGTTAGAAATGGACTATGTAATTGTAAATGATCAGAAACTGCCAGAACCTTCATCCGATTCAAAAACAGAGCAGTGTATAGAAAATATAATATCAATTCTCAGTACGGAAAGGAAGAAACTTCAGGAACTAGAAAATGAATATAAAAGATTGGAAAAAGAGGTAATGGGAAAAGGTGATGAAAAAAACTTTGGAATAGGTGTGATTAAGAAGACAGAACCGGTGTTTGCCTCAGTTGGTAATAATCAGTTAAAATCCGGTGAGAAATCTGAAGTAGTTGGCACGTCATCAATATTAGAAAAGTTAAATCTCGTAAAAGATGTAACTATGCAAGTTGGTAGTACAACAGTCCAACGATTCATAATGAAAAATAATCAGAAGCCGGAGATGGGTTTGACTAATGAACTAAACCATCGGTTGTCGAAGGTAGTTGGTGATATGAGTTTATTTGATCTTGCAGAATGTTTTTATAAATTATGTGAGTTTGAGAATGCATTGCAAATGTATAAATCAATTACTCAAACTGATATTTCATTAGATCAATATACATGGACTCAGTATCAGATCGCAAACTGCTATAGGAATATGAAAAAGTATGACCTTGCCTTTAGCGTATATCAACGTTTTGTTAGTCAGTATCCGAGTAGTGACTTGATTGAACAAGCAAAGTGGTATATAGACGATATTAATTGGTGGAAGTCTTGGTGCGAGGAAAATACACTTGCAAATAATTTATTGCTTGCAGTATCAAACAGCAACGAATCCAAATAGATAAAAAAGTGGGATTAAAATGATAGAAAATACGTCGATAAATACATTTACAAAAAATTGGGACACAGAGCTTGCTGATGCCTTCCACATATTTAATCAGTATACCCAACGCCTTGAAGAAGCCTATAATCAGCTTCAAGGTAGAGTTAAAGAGATTGACAGAGAAATGGCACACACAAATACCCGTTTAAAAGACAAGGTACTTGAGTTAGATAATGTAACAAAGTATTTAAATAGCCTTTTGCGGAGTATTCACAGTGGTGTCATAGCAGTGAATATAAAAGGTGAGGTGTCTACCATTAATAAGGCGGCTGAGAAAATACTAAAATTACACGCATCGGATGTAATTGGGAAGAGAGTGGAGATGATTTTAAAAGATAGTGACGGTAGTACTCCATTACTATTGGCGCTCGAAAGAGGGAAAAACTGTATAGATGTGGAACGGAAGATAGAAACAAATCAAGGGACATTAAAGTGGATTGAAAGTAGTGTCTCGTTGATTAAAGATGCAAATGAAAACACAATAGGTGCAGTGGAAGTATTTAGAGATTTGTCTGAAATCAGGGAATTAGAGACGCGATTGAGAAATGCAGATAAATTGGCAGCCATTGGTGCTATGGCTGCATGTATTGCCCACGAAATTCGTAATCCACTCAATGGAATAGAAGGGTTCTCCGCTTTGCTTGCACGGGATTTTGAAGATTCAGATCCAAGAAAAAAATTAGTAAAGAATATACTACAAGGCACAAAGAATTTAAATAAAGCGGTGACTGAACTGCTCATATTTGCACGCCCGCTTAGACTAAAATTAAAGAATAGCCGCATTTCAGAGATAGTGGATAAGACGCTTTTCTTTGTGATAGAGGATATGAAATTAAAAGGTGTTAATAATATCCGTGTTCTGAAAGAACGCAAGTTAGATACGGATGTTTTAAAGTGTGACCCAGAAAAATTACAGCAGGCTTTTTTGAATCTTTGTTTAAATGCAATCCAATCGATGGTGTCTGGGGGCGATTTAACTGTATTTACACGTATGCAAGGGGATGATGGACTTGGAGATATCCAAGTAGGAATAAGAGATACAGGAATGGGTATCAAAAAAGAAGTCATTCACAAAATATTTGACCCATTTTTTACGACAAAACAAGAAGGGTCTGGTCTAGGTTTGGCAATCGTGAACAAAATCGTTGAAGCACATAATGGCAAGATCCTTGTTGAGAGCACTGAAGGCAAAGGGACAACATTTTATATTAATTTACCTAGAAATTCCAATTCCAATTTCGATGCTGATATCTTTGATAATAGGTGGGGAAAAAATGTAGCTTTGATACCGCATTATTTGTAAAGGAAGAGTCTTGAGTTATATTAAAAATGGTCTAGGTACATGTTTATGGTTTTGTTATTCTGCAGGGGAATAAAAAATGAGTGTAGAGAAGATATTGGTAGTAGATGATGACATATTAGGGCGCGAATATCTATGTGAAACGCTTACGAGAGGTGGATACGAAGTAGTATCTGCAAGTGATGGGCAACAAGCACTCGCCAAAGTTATTAAAGAGGGATACGATTTAATTTTTCTGGATATGAAGATGCCGGGGATGTGTGGTATGGAGGTTCTTGAAAAGGTAAAGGCTATTTCATCGGAAACTGTTATTGTGTTAATGACAGCTTATGGAACTATAGAGACCGCCGTAGAGGCCATGAAAAAAGGTGCGTATGATTATGTCATAAAACCCTTTTCTCCAGATCAGATAGAGCTTTTAATTGCAAGGATTAATGAACGACAAAAGTTGATCATAGAGAACAAATATTGGAGATTAAATTCGAATGTTGATGAAAAAATGAATCCTGTTTTTAGTAAAAATTCTAAGATGTTTCAAATATATGAACAGATTAAAAGGATTGCGCAGAGCAAGGCGAGTGTACTTATTCAAGGGGAAAGTGGTACTGGAAAAGAACTCGTTGCGCGTGCGATACATTTTCATAGCCATCGATGCGAAAAGCCTTTTATTCGGGTTAATTGTGCTGCATTGGCAGAAACACTCCTGGAAAGCGAACTGTTTGGACACGAACGGGGGGCCTATACCGGGGCAATTTCAAAGCATGTGGGGCGTTTCGAATTAGCGAATGAAGGCACTTTGCTGCTTGATGAGATTAGCGAAATATCGTCTAATATACAAGCTAAATTACTAAGGGTCATTGAAGAGGAAGAGTTTGAGCGGGTAGGAGGTGAAAAAACAATAAAGATTGATGTAAGGATTGTGGCAACGACAAATAGGAATTTGATGGAAGAAATTCATAAAGGTACATTTCGTGAAGACCTTTTTTATCGCCTGAATGTTGTACCTATATATTTGCCACCTTTGCGCGAAAGACGTGAGGATATATCTCTCCTGGTGGATTATTATCTCAAAAAATATAGCCTTGAAAATGATGCAATAGTTAAATCTATAGATAAGGAGGCCATGGATTACTTGTGTCAATACAATTGGCCAGGCAATGTAAGAGAATTAAAGAATGTTATACAAAGAGCCGTGGTTATGGGTTTGTCCGAGGTGCTTCAGATAGAGCAGTTTACCAGTCTTTTTATCCTTCAAGATATGAAAAGGTCAGACACCACATTAACGGCTTGGAAGGCTATTGAGGATGTGGAGAGAGACTTGATTTATAGTACACTGGAAAAAACAGGTGGTAATAAAACCAGGGCTGCGGAATTACTTAAAATTACGACAAGGACATTACGAAATAAGCTTAATAAATATGATTTAGAATGTAAATCTTCGTTTGAAAGGGAAATAATTTCCTGTTTGAAATGAATATTTTGCCTGTGAGCTTACAACAATCGCGTTAGGTATGATAGTAGAAGTATGTATTATCAATAGTTAAGTAAAATAATTTGTTGTGGAATTGTTTTGCCTTATGGTATTCGGTTTGCTTTAAGGAGGATTATTATGATTACCGGGATAGATAAAAGTATAAATTTGTTGGAAAAAATGTTAAATGTTTCTGCTACGAAACACAAGGTTATTGCGAACAACATTGCAAACATAAATACTCCCGGTTACAAAAAACTGGAAGTGAGCTTTGCCGAACAGCTCGAAAAGGTTATAAAGGATACATCTATGAACAAATTTGATGCTT
This sequence comes from Candidatus Brocadia sp., assembly GCA_030837935.1. Taxonomy (GTDB): domain Bacteria; phylum Planctomycetota; class Brocadiia; order Brocadiales; family Brocadiaceae; genus Brocadia. The sequence goes on along the minus strand of JAUQXU010000120.1, from coordinate 4,857 downwards.
TCCAACCAAAGATTGTTGTATCAAAAGAAGATACAAATGGAACCGTACGAAATGATGGTAATAATGTCGATATGGATAAAGAAGTGTCTGCTTTAATGAAAAATACTCTTTCATATAGTGTTTATACGCAATTGCTTGCAAAGAAGATGGAGTTGGTAAAGTCTGCGATTGAGAACTCAAGAGTTTAAAAGGAGTGATGAAATGGGAATAGATAGCATGCTTTCTGTTTTTGATATTAGTGGTTCCGGACTCTCTGCTGAACGCATACGGATGAATGTAATTGCAAATAATATTGCAAACGCAAATGCTACCGAGACTCCTGAAGGTGGGCCATATCGTCGAGAGCAAGTGGAATTTTCCTCTGTGCTCAACAAAACGATGAAGAGCGGAAACGTCAGCGGTCAGGAGAGATTGGGCGGTGTTAAAGTTCAAAGAGTTGTTAAAAGTACAGAACCGTTTAATAAGGTATATATTCCAGGGCATCCCAAGGCGGATGCAAAAGGTTTTGTGAATATGCCCAATGTGAGTGTGATGATGGAGATGGTAGATCTTGTCACAGCAACACGGTCATATGAAGCAAACCTTGCAGTAATAAATTCATCAAAGGATATGAGCAATAGGGCATTGTCTATTATCGGGAAATAGGAGATAAATCTATGGATATTTTACCTATCAAAAACAAAGAAACTAGTCCAGCAATCAAAGAGATTGCTAGTTCAATAGAGGAACAAGGACAATATCCCTCATTTCAAAAGACCTTAACTGGCTTTCTTGATGAGGTAAACGACCTTCAAACAAAAGCTAATGAAAGTATTGAAAATCTTGCGACGGGAAAAGTCGAAAATGTTCATGAAGTAATGATTGCTATGGCAAAGGCGGAAGTCAGTTTTAAATTTATGATGGAAGCGCGAAACAAGCTCGTAGAGAGTTACAAAGAAGTTATGCGTATGCAGATGTAGTATTTTAATGGTTGACAAAATATCAAATATAAAGATTCCTTCTGATAAATCCCTCGCCTTGTAAACTTCTTTTCTATTAGTAAAAAACAAGTCTAATTGCATTGCCTCATTCGTATATCCTGTTTAAAGAATTATTCAATCCTTTTTGACATTCCAAAATGTTGTATGTGGCGTGGTCGTTAAAATAATGTACAGAGAATATCATGTTATATTGGAATTATGGACTCCCATGGTTTTAAATGAGAATTATTATAAACTGTATCGTGTGTAACATATCTGAAATATCAGTTAATGCAAAGAGTTACGACTCTTATATCTCGAATAATTTTATAATTTTTCTTGGTACCATAATTGCTTAAATTCATTTTAAACACTAAATACCATGAGTGATTTAAGAATGGAGATAGAGGATTATGAATTTTGATTTTAAAAATGTAGCAAATCAATTTGGGACTATATGGAATGGGATCAGCTTTTCGCAAAAATTTATTATGATTATGCTGACCATGGGGTTCATAGGGGGTATCATTGGAGTAACCCAATGGGCAAGGAAACCCGATTTCGGATTGCTATATGGAGAGCTTAATCCAAAAGAGAGCGGGGAAATTATAGAATTGCTTAAAGAAGAAAGCATTCCTTATCAAATTAGTAGTAATGGATCTGCACTCTTGATTCCCACTGAAAAAATATATGAAATGAGATTGAGGCTTGCAAGTAAAGGATTACCACGAGAAGAATCAGGGTATGAGTTACTTGACAAGGTTGGTTTTGGTACGTCCGATTTTGTACAACGAGTTAATTATCGCAGGGCAATTCAGGGGGAACTTGCAAAAACAATCAGACACCTAGACTATGTAGAATGGGCGCAGGTGCATCTTGCTATGCCAGAGGCTTCTCTTTTTGTAGAAGATGAAAAACCGTCTACGGCCTCTGTTATTTTAATGATGAAAGCTAAAAGTAATGGTGCTTTAAAGCCTGAGCAGGTTGCTAGTATTACACATCTTGTGAGTTCGAGTGTTGAAGGACTTAAACCTGAGAATGTAACTATTACTGATACCCGTGGAAATTTGCTTTCTAGAAAGGAATCATCTTCATCGAATGCGGGTGTGAGTAATGATCAGCTTGAGGTTAAGAAAAAAATCGAGGAATATTTTGTGGCAAAGGCCCAGGATTTGTTAGAAAGGATAGTTGGGGTTGGTAAGTCGGTTGTGCGTGTTAGTGCCGATTTGGACTTTAAGCATGTAGATGAAAAATTGGTTGAGTTTGATCCAGAACGCAGGGTTCCAAAAGTACAAACTGTGACAACAAGAGTATCAGGTGGTGCGCCTTTTTCAGGAGGGGGCATGCCAGGGATGCAGGCCAATCTTAATCTTTCGCAGTCGGGAATTATTCAATCTGTAGGGTCCTCAGAAGAAGAAGAAACAGCGCAAACGCAATATGAATTAAGTAAGACAGAACGTGTTATTGCTGACCATGGAGCAAATTTAAAAAGAATGTCTGTCGCCGTTCTTGTAGATGGTACGTATGAGGAAAATAAATCTGCGGACGGGAAAATTCAGAAAGTTTATGTTCCCAGAAACAAGGATGATATATCACGAATTGCAGCACTTGTAAAACAGGCAATTGGAATAGACGAATCCGGTAATCGTAACGATGGTTTTGAAATACAGAACGTGCAATTTTATGAACCGTCGTATGAAGAGGAAGAGGCATCGATAAAAAAAGAGCAACAAAACGAATTTATGTTGAAGATGGCAAAGAATGGGTCCCTTGCATTTACCGCATTAGTATTTCTAATGTTTATGTTGAGAAGCATGAAAAAACTGAAAAAAGGGACAAGAATTGGAGCACAAGAAACCGATATACAAACTCATATCTCGAATGCGAATATACCGATAGGTGAAAATAAATACGAAGATGAAGAAAAAAAAGATAATGATGCAAAAAATGCAGAATTACGTATGCAAGTTATTAAGAATATTAGAAAAGATCCAAGTTCGACAGCCAATTCGTTAAAAAAATGGATGCTTGAGGATATAGCCGATGAAAGTGAATAAGTATGAAAAGCCTAACGGGAATACAAAAAGTGGCGATTTTATTATCAACCCTTGATGCCGATACTGCGGCAGAAGTGATTAAGGAATTTGATGATGAGCAAATTGCAGCTATTACTGCCGCAATGACAGATATTGAACGTATTGATAAAGAAATTGTTGAAAAAGTAATCTGCGATTTATCTAACGAATTAAAATCAATCGAAAAGGTTGTGAAGTACGATAACAATTCTTTCAAGAAACTCCTTGAAAAAGCAATAGGTGTACAAAAATGTGAAGAAATTATAACCAGTGTTGAAGAAGGGACTTTATTTCCTGCACCTTTTTATGCACTGAGGGAGTCAAATGATGAAGAAGTACTGCGCATACTTGTAGGAGAACATCCACAAACGATTGCTCTTGTGTTGTCGTATATTCATTCACAACGAGCAGCAAAGATTTTGTCTCAATTTCCTATGGAACTTCAGTCAGAGATCATTATGAGGATTGCGACAATGGAGCCACCTCCTACAAAGTTATTGCTTCAAGTAAACGAGGTTATTGTATCAAAGATAAAAAGTGGAGACAGACGCCGAAAAATGCCAGCAAAGAAAAAATATAAATTTGCTTCTGAAATCATTGGCAATATGGAAGGATCTGCTGATAAAAATGTGATTGACCAGATAAGTTATAAGAATCCGGAACTTGCTGATGAGATCAAAAAATTATTGTTTACATTTGATGACATTGTCAATGTCCAGGATGAAGCACTGAGAAAAATTCTTACAGAGATTGACAACAATGTGATTGCTCTTGCGCTAAAGACCGGTAATGCAGAGATTGAGAAGAAATTCTTTAGCAACATGTCTAAGCGTGTTGGGGATTCTGTTAAAGAGGTAAAGGATTTGTTGGGCCCGAGGCTTTTGTCCGAAGTGGAGGCAGCACAACAACAGATTGTCGATGCAATAAAGCGACTAGAAGCAAATGGAGAGGCAGTATTGAAAAAGAAAGGTGCAAAAGGGAGTGTTGATAAATTTGTATGAAAAATAAAAAAGTGTATATGTCACCGGATGTTCAAGGGATTTATATTTTACAGTCTATCAAGTATCAAGGTGGTTCTTCTCTACAAGATTATGAGATAAAGCAGGAGTCAGAAAAAAAAGAAAAGGAATCAGAAGAAAAAAGAATAAAAGAACTTCAATCAGTAAAGGATGAGGCGTATAGACAGGGAAGGCTGGATGCAGAGGAAAATTATAAGTCCGAAATTGAAAGATTAAGAAGCGAGCATGCATCGCTGGTAACTCTGCTCCAAAGTGCTGTTAAAAACCTAACAGATCAACGAGAGTTAATATGGCAAGAGAGTGAGTCTGAAATTATCAAACTAATCTTAACCATCTCAAATAAGATAGTAGGATATGAAATTGGTAATGATTCTATACATGTTCTAAAACACGTAGTCAAGGATGCAATCGCATACGCAGGCGAGAAGAAAATTGTTGCGATAAAGCTTTCACCTGATGATGTGAAGAAAATAAAATCACAGGAAGGGACAATACTATCTGACCAGAGCATAAAGTTTGCGGAAGATAAAACAATAGATTCTGGTGGATGTATTGTGGAAACGGATTTTGGAAGTATAGATAGCCAGATAGAGACGCGATGGGATGAAATTCTAAAGACCTTACTGGGTAATAAAAATGAATCAACCGTGCATTAATTTTGAACGCTATCAAAAAAGATTATCTACTGCAGTTCCGATTAGATACACAGGGCGGGTAGCTCATGTTGCAGGTCTGGTGATTGAATCAAATGGTCCGTCCGTTCCCATAGGAGACTTATGCTATGTTCATGTAAGTAATGGGCAT
>JAUQXU010000119.1 GCA_030837935.1 Candidatus Brocadia sp. | reverse complement strand
TTTTAAATTCGGCCTTCGGCGACTTTTTATCTGTAGAGCGACGAGGCTCGTCGCTCTATAACCACAGCTTTGAAATTCCTAAACATCGAGTTACGGGTTTCGAATTAATTGTTCAGCGCACAGAAGTAACAGGCGGCAAGCAGATGGCAATAGGCAATGAAATTTATCACTGCATAACTGCTTCACCGGAGAGCTGTTCATTCCGGGACAGTCTTTTCCCTTAATTCCCCGAAAATGACCTTCAGGATGTCTTTTATCTCAATCAAACCGGAGACGGAGCCCCGGGCATTTTTGACAATAGCAATGTGTAATCCCTTTTGCTGGAATTCCTTGAATATCGTGCTAATCTTTTTGTTTTCAGATACAAAATAAGGTTCCATTATGAGATCTTCCAGGATAAAAAGCTGATTATTCGCAATCATATTAATGATTGCTTTTGCATGGATGATACCAATGATATTATCAATGGTATGTCTGTATATCGGATACCGTGTATAATTTTCTTCCGTGACGATTCTCATTATTTCTTCACGGCCTGTGTCGGCATTTATAGCAATAATGCGTTCTCTCGGCACCATGATCTCTTTTGAGAGCTTATCATTAAATTCAAATATCTTGTGCAATATCTTGTGCTCACCGTCTGCCAATTCCCCTGTTTCTCCGCTTTCCTTAATAATGTGTTTTACCTCTTCACGGCTGAATATCGTTCTTTTGTATTCAATTTTCACGCCAAATAGCTTAAAAAAGAAGTAAGTTATATACGTAATTAAGGCAACACCGGGTGACAATATCCATCGTATCCACTCATAAGGTTTGATAATCAATAAGGAAAGTTGTTCAGGAAATTGTGTCGCTAATAGCTTGGGAAATGTCTCACCAAGCAGCAGTAAGATAAATGCAACAATAATTGGCGCTAAGATTACCCCCCACTCATGTAAATAATATATCGCAACCGTTGTTCCTATCGTTGATACAACGGTGTTGACGATATTATTCCCTATGAGGATGGTGCTGAGGAGCTTGTCAGGTTCGTTAATACTCTTGTAAACAGAGAGGGCTCTTTTGTTCTTTTGTTTGATGAGGTAATCCAGCCGTACTTTGTTAATAGAAAAAAGAGACGTTTCGGTTAATGAAAAAAAGGCAGAAACGATGAGAAGCATAAAAAAGAGTATAAGCATAAAAATTATTGTTGAAGTAGAAAAATGCATTGAATCCATAACGGCAACTCCTTTTTACCTCTTCTTTCATCATAATTGTATTAATATTATTCCTTTTCTTTTTCGATAATAAGAGTCATGATTTCTTCCGGCGATGTGGATTTCATGATCCTTTGTTTAAATGGTTCTTCGATAAATAAACGGGCAATCCTGCTTAAAAGGCCGAGATGCTTGCTATCGGTGCGTTCATTTGCAGCAATGAGAAAAATTAAATGAACAGGTTTTCCGTCGATGGCATTGAATTCAATCCCCGGTTCTGAAATCCCCAGACAAGCAACAATATCACTTACACCGGAAGATTGGGCATGGGGAATTCCAATCCCGCCGCCAATTCCCGTACTTTTAATCTTTTCCCGTTCAGTTACCTTCTTAAGGAAGTCTGTTTCGTTTGTTATCTTTTCCGAATTTTTGGTCACCTGTACCATTTTTTCCAGGACATCGTATTTATCCTTTCCGGTCAGATTGATAATTATCCGTTCTTTGGTCAGGACATCTGAGAGTTTCACACTTACCCCTTTCGCCATGAAATTCTTTTCTATGGTTTTCACATGGCAAAATTTAACCACAGCCTTTATGCCGCACGAGCGGCACTCAGAAACTGTGAAAATGTTGCTTTTCGGTAAAGGATACTATTTTCATATTCTAATTTATGGTTATCAATAATCAATGGATTTCAATTATTTAACCTTCCCTGAATCGTTGATGCAGGGGTTGGCACTCATTTCTTAATTATCTCCCTGGCCACGTGAATTGAACCGGTACACGTCCCTCTCTCATTAAAATAAGGAAATGTTGTGACGGTAAAGATGCCGCACATGTGGGGATCATCAACCTCTTCCGTGCATGGCGTCATTGTTTCCGTAGTCTTACGGTGTGGACAAGTCTTCCATGGTTCTTCCGTACCGTGAAAAATCTTATAACACTTCTCCCCTACAATTTTCCTGATATCCATATTGAATTTCTTTGCTACGGCTTTATTTGCACGGACAATGGTAAAATCCTTATCGTGTATGCTAATAAGATCATCCATGGCATCAAAGGCGCTTTCCCACTCGAATTTAGAACGTTCTATTGACTCGACCGTATTAATCGCGATTATATTTTCAATACTCACTGCAATATGGCTGGCTAGCATGGTCAGGAGAAGGTTTTCGTATTTGTCATGATCTAAAAAATGAAATTTCTCAGGCACGATACTAAATACGGCAGATAAACCGATGAGTTTCCGGTTATAGATAAGGGGGGTATTCATAAAGGCGGTGTATCGTACATCCATGACGGGGTGGGTAATGATGTCTTTCAATCGTGTAGAGCACGGCAGGCTAACATCTTTAATCTTAGAGAAAGGAATTCCTGCAGAACAAACCGGCGTGAGGTTTTCGTCATTGTTGTTTAACAAAAGGACGGATGCGTCTGCCCCTGTAAATACCTTAAAGTGTCTCGTCGCAGCTCGCATGACCGCTTTATAGTCCAAAGCCCTTGAGGACAGCAAAAAAGCATCTGAGAGTATCTTGAGCCGCTGGTACAGCTTCTTTTCTCCTGAAACAGATGACATATATCCTGAATCCCGTTCCAATGAATATGTACAAGGTTTAGCGTTCAGCTACCGGATGTGTTGTATTCGGAAACGCTTATTCAGGATGATTATATTTAAAATGGCATTTATTCTCCAAACAAAAAATAATATCTTCATATTCCGGGAGCAAATTTCATCGAATTTTATTCTTTTACCACCGCAATGTCATTACCATGTTCCACCTTTTTCTCAGGAAATAACACGGACAATTTCCTGCGCCAGCTATCTATGGACATGTGATCATTCCATAGCATTTTTTCGATCACCTCAGCCGGCAGTGGTTTGCAGAATAAATACCCCTGAAGATCGTCACATTCCAGCTGTTTCAGCAAGGCGAACTGCTCTTTGGTCTCCACCCCTTCGGCAACAACCTTGAATTGCAGGCCTTGTGCCAGGGCAATAATTGATGACACAATCATCATCTCTTTGTGATTGGTTGCAATATTGCTTACGAATTGCGGACTGATTTTGAGCTTGTTAACGGGAAACCTTTTGAGATAACTCAAGGAAGAGAAGCCTGTGCCAAAATCGTCGATAGCGATTTGAATGCCCAGCTCTCTCAATTTATTCAGTTTGTAAATCGTAGTATCTATATCTTGCATGGCAATGCCCTCGGTAATTTCCAATCCAAGAAAATGCGGGTCCAGTTTGGTTTCTTGCAATACCGAGGTAATAATCTCCAGTATATTATGCTGCTGGAACGTGTGCGCCGAAAGATTTACCGCCACATACTCCAGATGAAATCCGGCGTTTAGCCAGGTCTTGTTTTGTTTGCATGCTGTACGCAGCACGAATTCATCAATGTTGACGATCAGCCTTATTTCTTCCGCCATGGGAAGAAATTCTTCAGGAGAAATAAGCCCATGCTCGGGGGATTGCCAACGTACCATTGCCTCCATGCCGGCGATCTGGCCGGAACTGATATTAATGATCGGCTGGTAGTGGACCACAAATTCCCCATACTCCAAAGCGCGACGAAGACTGCTTTCCAGCTTCATCTTTTCAAAGGATTTGGCATGCATGGTTATGGTATAGAATTGATAATTGTTTCTGCCTTGTTCCTTGGCATGGTACATAGCAGTATCGGCATTCTTCAGAAGGGTCTCTGCATTGTTACCGTCATTGGGATAGAGAACAATTCCAATGCTCGCAGTGATATAGAGTTTGTGTTCTCCGATTGTCCACGGCTGTTTGATGATTTCGATGATTTTACATGCAATGTTGACTAAGTCTTCCTCGTGTGTAATCCCTGGTAATAGCAATGCAAATTCGTCACCGCCAAGGCGGGCGATGGTGTCGTCTTCACGCAAACAGTTTTTCAGTCTCCCACCAATACCCTGGAGTAACTGATCTCCCATGCTATGTCCCAGCGTATCATTTATGACCTTAAATCTATCAAGGTCCAAAAACAGGACGGCAAGCATCTCTTTCTTACGATGAGCGTGTGCTAAAGCCAGATTAAGGCGATCATTGAATAATATCCGGTTCGGCAGGGCGGTAAGTGCGTCGTGAAAAGCCATGTGTCTTATTTTTTCTTCTGTCTGCCTGCGCTCGGTGACGTCTCTGAAGATACCCATGAGATAGGTATTTCCGGCAAAGGTTATGAGTGATGTGTTAATGTCAACGTAAAAGACACTGCCGTCTTTTCTTTTGACGGGTATATCTGCAGCTCGCGTACCCTCCCGCTTTGCATGCTTCTCGAATTGTTTTAGAACATACGGCAAATCTTCCCTGGGATGGATATCCATGACCGAGATGCCTTTGATTTCGTCCGGGGTATAACCTAACATTTGACAAATTTTTTGATTGCCTGTGTGGAATTTTTTGGTTTCAATATCAGCTATGAGTATTCCGTCGTCTGCACTGTCAAAAATAGTCCTGAATCTTTTTTCGGATTTCCTCAACTCTTCCTCATCCTGTTTGTGAGCTATGCCCAGGGCGATTATGTCGGCTACTGATGCCAATGCCCTGAGCGTGTGCTGAGAAAGTTCTTTGCGCGCAAACATCGCTATAACCCCTACCAGATGATCCCCTGTAAGGAGCGGGTATCCGGCAAAGGCGATCATGCCTTCCTGCTTTGCCCAATCCTTATGGCTGATGTCCGGATCGTCGGTGACAGAATTAGTCATATGGGGTTTGCGTTCCTGGGCGATAAGGCCAATCTTGAATTTACCAACCGGTATTCGGCTGTGGGGACCGTCTAAATGAGTGTATATTCCGGCGCTGGCTTGCAATTCCAGCATTCCGTCTTCTTCGTTGATAGTCCAGATTCTGGCGAATGCAGCATCGAGATTGCTGACTACGGCCTCTGCACAGTGGTGTAAAATTTCATGCAAGGTATTGCCGTTGGTAAGGGCAATACCGACGTCTTTGACAAAGGTAACAAGGTGCATTCGCTCTATCAGCGCCTTTGCTTGTTTTTGCTCGGTGATGTCCATCCCAAAAGAAATTGTCCCCGCAGCATGTTCTTTTTCCCGTATCACACTGTTTTGCCACGATATGTACCTCTTCATACCAGCCTTTGTTACAATGAGGGTTTCAAAGGTCTTGGATAACTGTCCACTTCTCTTCCATTTAACAAATTCTTCCCAGAAAAAGGGATCTCTGTCTTTCAGTGCAATAACTTCAAACCAATTTTTACCAATGATCTCGGTCTTTTTGTAGCCGGTTATATCTTCGGCTGCCTTATTAAATACCCGGATATTTCCCGTAACATCCAGCCCTACAACGATCACATTTGCGGTCTCTATAAGATTTTCAGCATAGTCCTTTGTCTGCCGTAGTGATTCTTCATTGTTTTTTAGTTCTGTACTGTCACGCCAGATGCTGATAATAACGCCAATCTCTTCGGTGGCAACTTGTTCCAGAAGAGATGCATTAACGCTGAGGTACTTTACTCCTTGTGTTTGTGTTATGAACCGGAACTCTACATCCCGGGAATATCCTTTGTTATGAATGTGATTTACCAGTTCAATCCAACGGCTCGTTCCGTGAGTATCAAGTTGTTCTAACCAACAGAGCAGATTTGTCTCAATAACTTCGCGCCTTTGTCGTCCAAGAAAGCCGCAAAATGCTTCATTGACTACAATGATATTATGGGTAGCGTCTGTGATCAGGATGCCGTCATCTGATGCACGCAGCAGTTTCTCAAAAAACGTAATTGTCCGCTGCATGATCGCTATTTCAGTTTTTTTATCCTGTTCCTTCATAATGAACCTGCTCGTTACTTACGTTCAACTTTCTCTATTTTAACTGCACAATACTTAAATTCCGGTTGCCTGGAATGGACATCATATGCAGGATTACAGGCAAGATTGGCGAGATTGCATTCCCCAGGCGATGATGTCTTACCATAATGAATACTCATGAAAACATTGCCGGTACGTACACGATCTTTAATACGGGCAACACCTCGGACACTGCCTCTCCGTGAAGCGACCCAGACCTCGTCTCCTTCTGCAATTCCAAGGCGTTTCGCGTCGACAGAATGGATCTCTACAAAATTTATTGGTTCAATATCGTTAAGGCGTTTGATGCGGACGGTGCGGGTACCGGTGTTGAAGTGGCAGGCCAGTCTGCCGGTGATGAGGACAAAGGGATATTCAATATCGGTTGTTTCTGCAGGTTCTTTATAATCACGGGCAAGGAGTGCGGCACGGCCATCCGGTCTCGGGAAGTGAAGATCGGTAAATAATCTCTCCGTGCCCGGGTGACCGGCCTCCGGACAAGGCAATTGCGGTCCTACCCTGTTGCGAAGACGCTCATAGTTTACGCCACTCATATCACAAATACGCCCGCGCGTAATTCCCTTCCATTCCTCAAATACTTCTTCAGGTGAGGTATAAGGGAATTCCCTGTTGAACCCCATAGCCCTGGCGATCAGCCAGATGATCTCACAATCGGATTTTGCCATTTCCGGAGGGTCAATAATTTTTTCTACCAGCTCAATACGCCTTTCGGAGGATATAAACGTGCCCGTTTTTTCGCACCACTGAGCACCGGCGAGCACCACGTCTGCCTGCATGGTCGTTTCTGTAGGGTGAAAAATATCCTGAACAACGAGCATCTCGGCTTTTGCAAGCCCTTCTTCTACCCAGTGTGTATGCGGAAGAGATGCCGCGGGATTGGAAGAAATGACCCATAGCGCACGCACTTCACCCGTATGAAGTCCATCGATAATATCAATGATCGAGCGACCAGGTGTGGACTGAATTTTTTCAGGTGGAATGCCCCAGTATGCTGCAACCTCCTGTCGGTGTCTGGGATTGGTAACCGTCCGCATGCCTGGTAAGAGGTGCGACAATGCTCCAACCCAGCGACAACCTAAGGTGTTAGCCTCGCCGGTGATTGAGAGTGGTCCGGCTCCGGGGCGACAAAAATTATTTGTCAACAAAGACAAGTTGTGCAACGTGTTATTCTTGAAGACGGCCTGGGTCGATTGGTTATAACCTTGAAACCAGAAGGTCAGCATTGCTTTAGCCTGACCAATGATGCGTGCGGTTTCAATTATTTGTTTTTCGGTGCAACCGGTAATCTTTGCAACGCGTGAAGGTGGATATTCCTTTAGTATCTCTTTCAGAT
>JAUQXU010000011.1 GCA_030837935.1 Candidatus Brocadia sp. | reverse complement strand
GAAAAGAAATTACTGCAAACACACCTGTCCCCTATTCAGATTGATAAAAATACCTACGGAATTCTCCTGGTTTTTCATGATATCACAGAATTGAGAAAACTGGAAAACACACGAAGAGAATTTGTTGCCAATGTATCCCATGAACTGAGAACGCCCCTTGCTTCTATTAAGGGGTATGTAGAAACATTACTCGAAAATAATGCACTCGGGCATGAAGATACACAAGAATTTCTCCGTATTATTATGAAACACTCACAGAGACTCGATAACCTTATCAAGGATATTTTAGAATTATCCAAATTGGACTCTCATGATTTAAAGATAGAACTTACCAGTTTGGACATACGTCCTTGTATAGAAAATATTTTTTCGCAGTATAAAGAACACTGCGCGGAAAAAAACCAAACCCTTGCGCTGGACATAACCCATCATATACCAATGATAGAAACAAACGAATATCTCCTGCGTCAGTTGCTGACCAACCTGCTCGATAATGCTATAAAATACAGCCCTAAAGATGGACGGATAGATTTGAAGGTTGCCCCTATTAATAAATCCATTCAGTTCGAAATATCGGATACGGGCATTGGCATTCCACAAGAACACATTCCGCGTATTTTTGAGAGGTTTTACCGCGTTGACCCTGCCCGTTCGCGAGAAATGGGCGGAACAGGGCTGGGACTCGCCATCGTCAAGCATATTGTTCATCTTCATCACGGATCCATTAAAGTTGAAAGCGCGGTAAACGTCGGAAGCAAATTCATCATTACCATACCCCTGCAACAACCAAAATATGCTGCATCGGATAAATTATAGTTTTGAAGATACCTATTTTCGATGCACGAGTTCCAGAAACACGAGAAATTCAATTCAAATTTTTGAAATAGTTGGTATAGTAAAGCGTTATTTCAATACCAAATGTCTGGAATTGTAAACCTTCCATAGTCCTCATTTTTAGATCGGTTTAAATAGGAATTTTTCTCGGCATTGTTATTTACGCAACAACGTAATAGAGTCTACGGTCACACGCATTTTGGATTTAACACATGGAACTTATACTCGATACGATTGAAGGTATGCTCTATATCCACGGAGAGGTGTTTTGGCTTAAAGAATGTCTCACTGCATTCAAATCAGCCTTAATTTTTCTCTTTTTTTGGTGGGTAATAAGTTGGGAGTCAAGGCAAGTAGTACTATTATTCCTCTCTACCTTTATCGGCGTTGCCTGTATTTTTTTGGGCGATATCGGTTATTTGAGCGACAACGATATACTTAAGCTCATTGCCCCCATTTCTTTCTATCTGCTTATGCACAACAAGGATCAGGAAAATAATGCACTCTTGTTTATATTTCTCATACCTTACTTTGTTACCTCCTATGAATTTTACCGGCATTTTTTTGCAGTAATAGAATCCATAGCATCACACTCATTAGTGATCGTTTGCATCACCCTTGTTAAAGGAAACAGGTATCTTTCTTTGATTGTCAGCACTACCATTGGCGTACTTATCAATTACATTGGTTATCATAGCCCTCCCGGCACAAACGATATCTTAATGAATCCGGCACTCATTACTCTTATCGTAAAAGGTCTTGAATTTTATACAAAGAACAAGAAATATACCGCTTTTTTAAAATCCTTCTGGGCTACACTCTTATGCTTTGCCTTTTTCGGCAGCTGGATCTTTCACCACATAAAACCGATTTGTCCGTTGTACTTTAATCATTAAAGCAATGGGAGCCATTCATTAAAATATGACAACAAAACCAGGAGTTGAAATACCCTGAGGATAAAGACTGGTGCGCTGATATAAACAGGCCGGGGAAGGTACATCCCCCTATGCCCTCTCTTATACCATAAGCATTAGTTACCTTGCATTTACCTTGACATGCCACAACTCCTTACCTATAATTCAAAAAGGTACATCTCGAAATAACAAACACAAAAACTTTAATTATGGACACCGTTTTTAATAACAATACAGAAACCAAAATTGTTCATTCCTTCAAACCCCATATTCAACACCATTGGTTTCTGTATGCCATTTCTTCGTTTTCCATTCTTTTGGCATTTACAAAATTTGGTGTAAATACTATTACAGGCCTCAGCATATTGTCGATCAGTAGTTTCCTTATCGTTTATTGTATTCTCTCCGTTTACACAACGAAGTATGTAATCACGCATCAGGGAATTTTGGTGAGAAAAGGCCCTTTTTCAAGAAAATTCAAGGAACTGACGTACGGAGACATCAACAATATCTCCGTAAGACAAGGGAGAATGCAAAAACGCCTGAAGATCGGCAATCTTGTGATAAACACCAATCAATTCAATCGTATATTCAGGGGGATAAAAAATCCTCACAAGATCAAAGAGCTTATCAACAAAGAGAAGTCTTCCGCGTATGAAAGGCGCACCTTGTTGAGAAAAATATTATAACTCAACGTGCAATTCACTATGTACCGATATGTAAGAGCGCATCATTGCAGCAAATCTGGTTACCCTTTTAGTCCCGCAAGTCTGCCCGTGGGGATAAAAAGCCGAATAAAGAAAATGCGATTTTTACCGGGTACTGCTCTCCGATATATTCTTTTGCTTATTCCTGGTTTCTCGTTCTTTTTGTCTTTTAACATTGCAGTTTCTTCACCTGCAGAATCAGACGATATTCCTGATAAGGAAATAATAAAAAAATACCAGAAAATAATACTAGAAGAGCCATCCCATCTTAATGCACACTTTAATCTCGGTATCCTTTACTATAAAAATATGCACTTTGAGGAAGCCATTCGTGAGTTTAATAAAGTTCTTGAAATCAATCCGAACGACTCAGAAGCCTATTATAACCTTGGAAATATTTTTAATAAAAAGTCCCTTTTTGATGATGCTATCGCGTCATACAAAAAAGCCTTAGCCATACATCCGCGGGATGCTGAAGTACTTCATAATCTGGGAAACGCCTATGCCAATAAAGGAATGATTGACGACGCCATCTCTGCTTACCGGAAGGCCGTCGAAATAAACCCAAATCTTGCGGAAAGCCACAAAAGCATCGCATACCTTTACAAGAAAAAAGGGTACGTATCAGAATCCGTTTCTTCTTTTGAAAAAGCCGCCACTTTCCATCCCAAAGACACCACCCTGCTTTTTGATCTGGCCTCCTCGTATGAATCAAACGGGTTGCAAGACAATGCCATTCTTACCTATAAAAAGTTGCTATCCATAGACCCCGCCCATAAAGAAGCAAAAAACAGCCTTGCCATGCTTTATAACAGTAAAGGGGTGTCACTCGCATTACAAGGAAAAAAGGAAGATGCGATTGCTGCATATAAAGAAGCCTTGCAAAATAAAGAAGATTTTAAAGAAGTATATAACAATCTCGGCGCCGCTTATGTTGACAAGGGAATGATTGACGATGCAATTGCTGCCTATAAAAAAGCGCTTGAAATCAGCCCGAACTTCGGAGAGGTTTATAATAACCTGGGAGTGGCTTATACAAAAAAAAAGGCCTACGATGAGGCTGTTTCTGTATTCAAAAAGACACTGTCGCTGAACAAAAACCATGCGGGCGCACATTTTAATCTGGGTGTTATTTATTCTGAAAAAGGAATGAAATCAGAAGCCCTGGACGAATATAATGAAGTTTTAAGGCTTACCCCAGATGATCTTTTGGCGCTTTATAATCGCGGGGTACTTTATCTAGAAAGTGGCAGGTTAAACGACGCCTCTGCAGACATGAAAAAAATAATTGCATCGAACCCAAAGCTGGCTGCACCCCATCAGAAACTTGGAGATATTTATCAAAAGCAGGGGCAGGCCGATGATGCAATCGCCGAATATAAGCGGGCATTAGAAATATCGCCCGAACTGAAAGAGATATTACACAGCATGGAAGATGCTTACCGAAGAAAAGAACAACAAGCCAAAACCAAAAGGTTAGGAGGGGAAAACCACAGGTAAAAGGCACGTGGTTAACTCAGAAAAAATCACACTCACGTTTATTTTCCGCTTCCAAAGAGAACCACTTTTGTCGTCTTCAATAACACCACGAGATCCAGAATAAAAGACATATTTTTGATGTAATAGAGATCGTATTGTAATTTTTCCTCTGTCTGTTCAATTGAAGATGCATAGGGATATTTTACCTGAGCCCAACCCGTTAAGCCTGGTCTGACCGCAAGCCGCTGGGTATAAAAAGGTATTTTTTCCTCAAACTCCTTTATAAATACATACCTTTCCGGACGTGGCCCAATTAAACTCATCTCTCCCTTAATTACGTTGAGCAATTGAGGAATCTCGTCCAATCTCCACTTTCTCAGAAACTTTCCAACCTTTGTAATCCTGGGATCATTATCTGCCGTATAAACCGCACCGGTATTTGATTCGGCATTTTCCACCATAGTGCGGAATTTTATAATGGTAAACTCTCTCCCGTCTTTCCCGACACGCACTTGTGTATAAAAAACACGGCCATTTGAACTCATTTTTATCAATACCGCTATAATTATCAACGCGGGTATTAATAACACAAATAACATTAATGCAACAATTACCTCCATAAGGGGTTTTACCAGTTTACCATACAATTTAGGTTTACTAATAACCACATGCAACATCCACATATCGTTGATATGTTTGAAAGGTATCTTACCCGTGAGTTGTTCGTAGATAGTAGGCATATCAACGATGTCTATTCCATTCCATGAACAATTTATCAATGCCTTAATGAGATCTGCATGCTTTTCATGAGTAATGGCATTTACGATCAGGCCAATATCATTTTGATGAATAACCGCAGGCAATGTATATCTGTCCCCAAATACAGGAACACCTTCAACATCTTTCCCCTGCTTTGATGGATCGTCGTCAATAAAACCAGCCACCCTTAATCCTGATTTTCTGGACCTGTTTATTTCGTGTAAAATGGTTTTTCCTGCCCAGCCAGCGCCAAGAATTAAGACATTCTTCTTAAAAATCGGCTGATCCAAAAGATAACTGTATAAAACCCTCCACCCAATGATAAAAAGGGTAATTAATATACCATTTATTATGAATACCCCTCGTCCTATCCGCAGTGACCAGCTTATGTAAAACAAAAACGTTGTGATGACAACGGCGCTGGTAGATGCAAAAGTAACGCTCATGATATTTCCAATGGACTTGAAATCCTTTCGGGTATCATAAAGTTCTGTAAAAAAAAACGTAACAATAAATACGAAACCTGTTAATACAAATGATGCGGGATTATTTCTTATATACTCCCATCCACCGCTCAAACCCAAACGAATTATCGCCGATAAGAAGAGCGAGCCATTTACAATCAGCAGGTCTCCCATAATGAGCATTATCAGTCGTTTAGCGATCGGATAATTAAAAATCTTGATTGTCATAATATGATTTTTTGATTTTTGATAATTTCATTTACAGCTACCGTATCCAGCCTAAAAATTTTTCAATGTCGTTAAAAAAAATCCTGGGATTGTGTAAATAGACATTGCTTCTGGACCTTGCTCTTTCAAAAATACGCATAACTCCTTTATTATAATTATGAAAGGCATCTTTTACTTCGTTTTCCAGGGTTATAAAATCCTCCTGGCTCATGGTGTCGGCTCTGCGATGGATATCCTTAAGATAATAATCGCTGGGTATACGTGCAAAGAAATCTTCGTATGTCATTTCCTTGTTCACGAGCCCATGTTCAACACCAACGTCAAAGAGCTTTGTTCCTGGAAATGGCTCATAGACGCCAATAGAGGCAAAACTGGGTCTTATCTTATACAATAAATCCAGGGTCTTTTTGACATCTTCTTTGGTCTCTGTAGGTATACCCATCATAAAATAGGCCGTCCAATGAATTCCCACCTCGCGAAAGAGCCTCGCTGCTTCTTTTACGCGTTCCAGGGTAATGCCTTTGTCCATCAGCTTTAATATCCTTTCACTCCCAGATTCAATCCCCACCTTTATACTATTACAACCCGCCTTCTTCATAGTCCTTAATAGTTCTGAATCCACTAAATCTACCCGCGTATTGCAATCCCAATTGACCTTCATACCTGCATCAATCAATTTATTACAAAATTCCATGACCCTCTTTCTGTTCACCGTAAAAGAATCATCCTTAAAGGTAAACTGACGGGTTCCATAACGATGGTGTACATACTTGATTTCCTCTAAAATATTTGTTAACGAGCGATACCTTACCTTTCTTGTCCATATCTGTGTTGCACAATAGGAACAACTATAAGGGCAACCCCGACTTCCCATGAGTAACCCCATATCCTCCGATGTGTAAGTATCGGAGCCTAACAGGGTTTCTCTGTCTGGAAACGGAAGACAATCTAAATCGTCAATAAAACTTCTCATGGTATTATGAACACCTTTATCTCCCTGACGATAAGAAAGACCTCGTATCGTATTGAAATTGTTACCTTTCGCACGTAATGCATTCACCAATTCAAGCAGCACGACCTCTCCTTCTCCACTTACAACAAAATCGACATCCCGTGTATTTTTCAAAATCTCATCTGCTTTTAACGTCGCATGAGGACCACCAAAGACAACAGAACAATCTTTGTTATATTGCTTTGCAAGAGAGGCGATGGTAAAGGCAGAAGCCGCCTTCGGTGTCATAACTGTTATCCCAACGATATCCGGCTGATATTTAAAGAAGGTCTCAGAAATTTCTTTTATGATGGGGTTTTCCGGATTCTTCAATTCCTTTAAATAGATAAGATATTTTTCAGGTAATCTCGTATAATCCATCCCCTTTGAATTTTTATTACAATCGGCATCATAGATAGTTACCTGATGCCCCGCCTTTTTAAGCGTGGAAGACAGATAACTTAATCCCAAAGGGAAATATCGATTGTAATAATTGAAAAACCGATAAAAGGGTGGGTCTATGAGGAGGATGTTCATTTACACCTATTCAATATGTATTGCTATGCAGTTACGTTGTGCTTAGAATTATCCTTGTCTGTATACTTTTATGCTATCCTAAAAGTTTCCGATTAACCAAAAACTCATTTTAATGCCAAAAGGTTCTGTAATCAACCTTAAAACTCTTAGTAAAACAATTCGCAAAGGAAGGATTAATCTCGGTTTGTTCTAAAGACAGAGCGATAAGTTACTTTTTGTATTCTATGTCAATTCCCATACTGGTTTGATGATAGAAATGTTCCAATGTGATTCCGCCTCCGGAGATAAAAACGGGTGTCATTGCTACTCCAAACACTTTATTCTTTCTATCATCTCTTCGGGAGATGGCAGATATTTTTTTAGTTCACGAGGCAGCTTTTCCGTTAGCTTGTATGTAGATACGCCTATCGGCTTTTTCGTATCCTTCAATGCATACTCGACGATGGTGCGGCTTTTGTCCTTGCACAATATGATGCCGATGGAAGAATTCTCATCTGGAAGCTTTGTAATGTCGTTCAGGGCAGAAAGATAAAACTGCATCTTGCCGGCATATTCAGGTTTGAAAGCGCCTATCTTTAACTCTATTACAACAAGGCATCGCAGTTGCCGGTGGTACAAAAGCAAATCAATAAAAAACTCCTGCCCGTCTATCTCCAGCCGGTATTGATTGCCCACAAAGGTAAAATAGCTTCCCATCTCAATCAGAAACTTTCTCACATTTTCAAGAAGCGCCCGCTCAAGCTCCTTTTCTGAGTGCTCTTCGCCAAGCTCCAGAAAATCGAAGGAGTATTCATCCTTGACCGCCAGTTTTGCCTGATGCCGGTATTTCTCCGGAACGGCTTTATCAAAGTTTGTCTGATTTGCCATATAACGTTCAAATGCGTCTGCTTCAAGCTGGTTTATCAGAACATCTTTTGTCCAGCCAAACTTCTTTGTTATCTTAATGTAAAACTCGCGCCGGATGTCGTCCTTGCAACGCTCCATGATAATGACATTTTTCGTCCAACTGATTTCTGCAACCAATGGCTGCAGTTTTTTATCATCTTTGTAAGTCAGATAAAATGTACGCATATTCCAAAGATTTCTGGAGGAAAACCCCTGTATTCCGGGAAATTCTTTTTGCAGGTCTTGTGACAGGGTCTCCACAATTGCCTTGCCCCAGCCGAGCTTTTCCTGCTTTGCTACTATTGCTTTGCCGATGTCCCAATAAAGATTTATAAGCTCCTTGTTTACAGCTTTGAGAGCGTCATATTGGGCTTTATATATGCGTTCTTTTATCTCTTTAAAAAATGTCTTATATTCGGCGGTTATTATGGCTGACATTCCATTTCATCCCTTCAATTATCGCAATCTCCTCAGGGGTGAGGTCGTAGAGTTTGTAAACCATTTGGTCAACCCCTTAGATAGCAAACATCTAACGGGGTCAATCTGTTTTTCCAAATCGTGGACTTTGGCTTGCTTAGATTAGAATTATTCGTTTTGTGAGTAAATCTTTTGCCACAGTAGCTGCATTCGAAAACGTATTTAGGTCCATAATTTGACGTAGAGATTCTTGGTATTCTGACAGTTGATCTGATTTGCTGGGGTCTTATACTGCCAATTCCACCTGTTCTCATTGTTGTCGGTGGAGCAGAAATAGGGACTGAGGTTGTCAACTCAATTACATATCGGGGTGTGAATGGAATTTTTGTAATTTGAATACCCAGCTTTTACCAAGTTCAGGATGATTCGAAATTCCAGCCAATACCCACCCAAGCGCATAGTCCTTTTCAATAACATTTGCCGTAAGGATAAACTCTCTGGAAAAGTCCATTATTTCCTTGCGGTCAATCAAATCATTTCTCCCTTGTCTCGTTAGAAGGCGTAAGTCTTCTTTTGGGATTTGCCCAGCTTTCCGACACCCACAATCTCCATCGTGTAATCAGCTTATCAGACTCCAGCGCTGGATCAAGTTTAACATTGCCAGTAGTAAGTAGGGCTTTGCAGTCATTGATAAAAAGATATCTGGTCTAAAGCAAAACGCTCTAATAAGAAACCGAGGCGTTTAAAGACAGCGCCATTACCTAAACGCTTTGCATATTCGATTAAAAGCTTTAAGTCTTTATTCTCTGATTTCAGGTAATTGTAAAACATATCTGCAACAGAGCGTATCCCGCCTCCAAGTTTGGGGTAGTCCAGCATATCAAGGAGTGCGAGAGGGTCAGACACGGATATCTTTACCTGTCCTCTCCAAACAGGTTTAAGGCCGAACATTTCCTTTTCAGATATAGTCCTCAGTAAAAATTTTGTTCCTTTGATAATTGGATTACGTTCTCTTGGTTTTTGTGTTGTCATTACCATAACAGTACGGAATACTTGCTCTGTTAAGTCCCAATACTCTGCTGCACTCCATCCGCCAATATAGCAGGGAGAGTATAACCGTTCAGCAATAATCCAAGGGTCTTCAAGGGGAATTTCTGCTGTGCGGGATTCAAGAGGTATTGGTATATATAGTCCTCTTTTCACACGGGAAAGCCACCCTTTCTTAGCCCAGCGCGAAAGCATCTTTGCCGCTTCAGTAACTGAGACTTTCAAGATGTTAGATGCTTCTTTTACCGAGATAGTCCCTTTTGTCTCTCGGACTATAGCAGATAATCTTTTCCTATCTTCTTTTCCTAAGCCTGATATTGATATTGCTTCTATAGTATACTCTGTGTGCAATTATTCATCTAATAAACGAACTATAGCACATTTAATATACTAAATTAAGTATATTCTTTGCGCTAAAGTTCACCTAATATGTGAATTATTACGTATTGGATATACTTTTTTATTCA
>JAUQXU010000118.1 GCA_030837935.1 Candidatus Brocadia sp. | reverse complement strand
TGGTGGACGGGGAATCACTGGAACTGTGCAGTTGATGGTAAAACTGGTTCACCCGCTGTATGGTCTGCGGGGATATATTTATCACAGCATCCGTCTTCACCGAACGGTGTGATTGACACCCCAGTCGGGAATGTGACGATCAACAAGGGGCAGTCGGTGGTATTTGGGGGTACAGGGAGTGATCAGGATAGTAATTTGCCATTGAGTTTCCAGTGGAAGTATGGTACAGCCTCAGGAATATCTGACTCAACGCAAGAGGATCCCGGATCAGTGCAATTCAATATTCCTGGTACCTTTACGGTTACCTTTACGGTAACTGATGGGCTGGGGATTTATGATCCTACACCTGAGGTGCGTACCATTTCTGTGCAGAGCACATCAACGGTTATTCCAAAGACGAACTGGAGCCTGTGGTTTGTAGACAGTCAGGAGTTTGTGGGAGAGAATGGTGCGGCGGTTAATGGCTTTGATGGAAATACGAGTACGAAATGGCATACGAAATGGTTTGGCGGTGCCGATCCTTTACCCCATGAGATACAGATAAATCTGGGGGTGGTGCATAATGTCAGTGGGTTTAGGTATTTACCGCGTCAGGATGGGGGAGTGAATGGACGGATAAAGCAATGGGAGTTTTATGTGAGCACGGATGGAACGAATTGGGGCAGCGCAGTGGCGACAGGGACATTTGTCAATGACGCCACGGAAAAGGAGGTATTCTTTACGCAGAAGACGGGGCAATATGTGCGTCTGAGGGCGTTGTCAGAGGTCAACAATAATCTATTTACATCCATGGCAGAGATAACTGTATTGGAGAATTGAATTCAGATTTTATAGATAATAAATAAAGGTATGGTACTTTGAAATAAGGAGGCTATGCAAAATAACTAGGACAACTCAAAGATACGGTCTCCATTGCGAATGAAGCTCTATACTGTTTCCACGCCAAAGCGTGAAATTATAGATTGTTCATGTTATTCAGAATAGGCTCCTAAGAGTAAATGAGGTCTTGTGTATGAAGTATGATAAGAGAGTTTTAAAATATGGGAAAAACAGTTACTTGGGATTTTGGTTTAGCAGTGGCATTCAGGTATTTTTATTCTCTTATGTGTTTTTTCTACTTTTTGTGCAAATAAGTTGCGCACAGGTTATTCCTTCGGTTAATTCGAGTTTGCTATACGAGGACAGTAAGGAGTTTCCGGGAGAAAATAAGGCAGGAGTAAAGACTTTTGATAAAAAAACCAATACAGGTAGTTCAACAGGTTTGATAAATCGATACAAGTTTTATGTAAGCACTGACGGGATTAATAATGATAAATCTATAGTTACAAAAAAAAGGAATCGTCCACCTGATGGAGTAATTGACACGCCCAGTGGCAATGTTACGATCAATACCGGAGGTTCTGTGAATTTCACGGGCACAGGTACTGATCGGGGCAAAAATACTCCTTTAACATTCTTATGGAGTTTTGGTGGTTCCGGGATAGCGAATTCAACGGTGGAGGATCCTGGGCTGAAGCAGTTCAATACCGCAGGTACCTTTACGGTAAGCTTTACGGTGACCGATGCCCTGGGGCTTGCAGATCTTACTCCTGCCACCCGA
>JAUQXU010000117.1 GCA_030837935.1 Candidatus Brocadia sp. | reverse complement strand
AGATACCCCCGCAATTCCATACCTTAATCAAGGCCATTGCTACCATAGACGGCATTGCCAGACAGTTAGACCCGGAATTTAATACCATCGCCCACACCAGACCATTTGTAGAAAGACTTGTACATGAAAGGCACGACCCGAAACGCATATTTAAAGACATGACCCTGTATTCTTCAGAACTATTGGATATCCTGAAGATAATCCCAAGAGATTTCTATGAAATTGTAAAAAAAATAAAAAGGGGAAATTTAAAGATTGAATTTGAGCATCAGGGACTCACAAAATTCATAGCCGAAATGGACAAATCCAGTAATCGGATTTCATTTAGCCTTGTCATCTCCGCACTGATTATCGGATCCTCCCTGATTATTATGGCCAACAGGGGTCCCATGGTGTACGGTTTTCCCGTGCTGGGCATCCTGGGGTTTGTCTTTGCGGGCATCCTTGGATTGGGACTGGCAATAGGGGTTTTGAGATCCGGGCGTTTGTGAAATAAAAGGAATTAAACAAAGTATACAAAAGACATTGCAGAATAAGGCAAGGGAAACAAATTTATTTTTATTTAATGCAATTTTATGTATGGGTAACTGCCTTTTCATCAACAATTTTATTTGTCATTGCAGGTTTAACTCAAGGAGTCTTTGTGATGTCCACAAAACAAAGAATGCTTTTGTTCTTGTTGTTTTTGGTTCTCTTTTTTGAAGGGTGCGCAACAAGATATCCTCTTGGCCTGAAAGAAGAACAATGGCAAGCCTTGAGACCACCACAACAGGCAGAATACTTTGCAAAGCAATATCAGATAGATGAAGAAAGAAGAAAAAGACAGGAAGAATACGAGAGGCAAAAGGAAAGAGAAGAGGCTGAGGCGACAAGATTAGAAAAAGAACGCATTTTACAGCTTTATAGAAATGCACGTTACGGCGATATTATTCAGGTAAATATATCTGGCGGCAGCATTGCCTCTAACGGAGAAAGAAAAGATTACGAACCCTTGTCCTTTGATCTGGTAAGAAGCGAGAGGAAAAGGATTCCATTCTACCACCACGACAAACAAATAACATACTCAACAGATATCTGGGTAGCGTATGATAACAACGCTTTTTATTTTGATGTTGGAGATGACCAGAAATATGAATATAGTACAGATAAGATAGTTATTTTGGATAATGGACGCTGGGACGAAGGGAAGACATATCGTCCGAAAACACTCGATAAGACCACCGATAGCCAGGCACAGGGGTATAAAGGTTTTTATAAAATATAAACTATTGCCCGGTATGCAACGGAAAGAACCGTATTATTACTATTCACCTCGTGAAAAATGAAATCTGTTTGATCTTTAATTTCTTAGATAGACTTAAGGGTTAAACAGAAATTTTTTAGAATGGAGAAAATAGTAACAGATTTTGTCATAGATATTTGTATTTTATCTAGTGTACAATAAAAAAAATATCCATAAGTACAAAAAGTTTTTATGTATGTTGTCAGATTAGGTATAGTCACTGCAAAAGGAGTGTTAAGAAATGACGAAAATTATCCATGCAATATATGAACATGGTATATTAAGACCATTAGAACCAATTGAAGGAATAAGGGAAAATACAGAGGTTGAAGTAACTATTGCTGTTAAGCAAAAGGAGTTATCTCCTATCCTAAGATTTGCTGGTATATTGAGTGAAGAAGAGGCAAACAAGATGTTAAGAATAGTGGAAGAAGAGTTTGAAAGGGTAAATCTGGATGAATGGAAGGATTAGTCTCGATACAAATATTGTAATACGCTTGTTTAAGAATGACCCTATAATCACCAAGACACTTGTCACCGTATCAACCTTTTGTCTTCCAATTCCTGTAATAGCTGAGCTTCTCTTTACTGCCAGAAATTCATCCCGCCAAAGAGAAAACCTAAAAGTCTACAATGAATTTATTGATGTCTGCAATGTGTTAAATATTACAAGGGAAACGGCCAACCATTATAGCGTCATAAGATTAGAGTTAAAACAGAAAGGCCGTCCTATTCCTGAAAATGACTTGTGGATTGCATCTATCTGTAGAGAACAAAATTTACCTCTTATTACAGGAGATGCACATTTCGATAACATAAATGATTTAAAGGTAATTAAACTATAGCAGAAGGGTACTCAAGCCTATTCAATCATTATTTCAAAACATATAAGACGTAAATTTACACGAGATCCCAGAGGGATACTTTACGAAGTTGTCGGACCCGCAACAGATAAAAGAGAAATTGCAGTTATTTGCAGAATTAAAAGTACGGGAAGACTATTATTAATTACGACGTACGCTTTGGAGAAATAACATGAAGAGCAAGGTAACAGGATATGATTATGGGGAGTGTGAAATATGTAATACCCCCATGCAAGAAAAATTTATAAAACAAGATTTCTGGATAAAAGGGGAGATTATTGTTGTGGAGGATGTACCGGCCGGGGTATGTCCACAATGTGGTGAAAAAGTTGTCAAGGCTGAAGTGGGACAATGGATTACAAAGTTAATGAAAAACTCTGAGAGGATTGCAAAAGCGCCCAGAATCTCCGTTCCTGCGATTGAATTTGATATATTAGGCATGTAAATATCATGAAGCAAACCCTATCGAAAGTAAAAAATCTTGAAAAATTCAACGAAGGCAAAATGGGAGATGATATGAATTTTATCGAATGGTCATCTATTTATCAGATGCATAATCG
>JAUQXU010000116.1 GCA_030837935.1 Candidatus Brocadia sp. | reverse complement strand
GCTTAAAGAGCAGGGACAATATTGGTAAGGGATACATCTTTACCCTGTCGTCAGATGATGATTCGTCAGCGGTGTCGACGGGACCGGGGACGAATGGGTCTTCAGATTCAGACACATCAAGTTCGGTTGCTGAGACTAATTATATAAATTATGGAAGTGGGGTGCAGAAGGCTGGTGATTTTAAATCCAGGAGTAAAAAGTTCCGCAAAGATTCGGTAAGTGCTCCGAAGGCTGCGATAACAACAGATAATAGCTGGAAGAATTTTTATGCGGTTTGTTGGGTGGATGCGCCAGAAAATCATATCAAATACGCCAAGCAGATGGGATATGATTATATTGGAATAAATAATTTGGCTGCTCCGATTAATTACAATTGGATTACTGCTCGGGCTGGACTGAAGTTTTATCTTGTGAATCCTCAGTTTGACAAACAATATGTATATCAAGGATACAGTCCAATAATTCCTCTAAATCGTTCGTATACTCAAACTGAAAAGGATTTTTTTCAGTCGAAAATGTGTTGGAAGAGTAATGACGCATTTCCAAATAATCTGGCTACAGGATGGTTTGATGGTGCATCGAATAGGCCTTACTCAATGTTTGATTTTCAACAGCAGGCAGTTATTGATTATGTGGTTGAAAAAATTATTTTTGCCGCACATAGTTTTGAAGACATAAGTATCGGCTTTACTTTTGCCGGAGTTATGATTGATGTGCCAAGATTATGGGGTGATTTTCATATATGGAATGACGGAGCCAATAACTTCCAAAATTTAGCTAATTGGACAGGAGCAAATTCAAGCCTATTACATAGCGGAATTACACATGAATACACTACCTATCCAGATGGATTAGCTGCTTTTTTCAAAAAGTTAAACAGTAGAATGAAACAAGAGTTTCCTAAAGCAAAATGGATTATTGAGCCAGGAAAACTTTACAATACTGATTGGTTACATGCTGATGGGTGGATTGAAGAGATAAAGAGTCGGCCAGATAAAGATCAATTAGTGCCTGATTTATTAGTTCAAGAACGTGCTGGTACTGAATTTGTTGATGATACCAGAAACTTTACTTCTGGGGTCACTATTACAAAAGACATGGTTGGTTCGAGTCAACCGTTGGGTGATGCGACCGATGCTGGAAATCGTTTGATTGCAGCCAAGGCTGGCATCAATGGTGCGTGGTATAATTGGTTTGGGAGATTGGGCGATATGTCGATACGATCGGTAACGGCAGTTAGTCCAAGTCTTAAACTTATAAGGGCATTACCAAACTGGGACAATCTTAATAATATACCACTTGCCAGTCGTTCGTGGAATGGAAGTGTGTATCAGAGTACGAAAAGTTATGCAAGCAGTGATGTTATATATTCCAGGCACTGGAATACCGGCAAGCTATTTGGGGTATTTTTAACAACAAATGGGGCAATAAGGCTCAATGCTGGTGAGACAGTAAGTTCCGTGCAACGTACCGATGGCTATTTTATTGAATCTGGTGATGGAAGTGCGGATGTGAGTATTGTGGGAAGTGAAATACGGTTAAAGAGTTCCACGAATATTAATAAGGGGTATATTTTTACATTGTCAGGATCATCTGCTGATACCATTGCTCCGGTCGTAGCCATTACCTCCCCGACATCAGCGGATACCTACTCCACCAATCAAACTACAATAAATATCGGTGGTACCGCTTCAGACAACTCAGGAATTACCAACATTACATGGAGCAATAGCAAAGGTGGAAGTGGAACGGCCAGTGGAACTACCAGTTGGTCTATTTCTGACATAGGCTTATCAAGTGGAGACAACATAATCACAATAGCAGCTAAAGATGGAACTGGTAATACAGGGACGGATACGATTACGGTTAGTTTTTCCGGGACGACCACTATCATTGGTCCACAAGCTCTTTATACATTCAATGAGGGGAGCGGGACGATTGCAACCGATTCGTCAGGTAACGACAATAATGGGACAATTAATAATGGGGCTACCTGGTCAACTGGGAAAAGCGGAGGTGCATTGAGTTTTGACGGGATTGATGATAACGTGCAAATACCCGGACTCCTTGGGCAACCTCAGAATATTACCATTTCTGCATGGGCAAATTTGAGTGCACGAGATACGGAAGGTGCAGAACTTGTTTCTCTTGGTGATCATGTGGCAATTCGATTGGATGGTGTTAATGCAACTGTGGGATTTTACTATGACGGTACAACCTGGCGTCCCACAAAAACGGGAACATCGTATGCAGGAACTGGGTGGCATCATTTTGTGTATGTTGTAGATGATACTAATAATATCCAAAAGGTATATGTTGATGGCGTCGTGAAGGGTTCAACAGCAAATACGCAATCTATCTCATATGCAGGGCTTGGGTCTAATACATGTATCGGGAAGCATGCTAATGGAGAGACTATTAACGACCTGAAAGGTTTCGTCGACGAAGTCCGCATTTACAATAGAGCCTTGAGCGGCCAGGAAGTACTGGACTTATATAATGCCTTTACTGACAAAGATACTACGGCACCTAGTTGTTCAATAAGCATTAACAATGGTGCTTCGTATACCAACGCTACCTTGGTTACCCTAACGCTTTCAGCTACGGATGATGTGGGAGTGACGGGTTATTACCTTTCCACCAGTTCATCAGCACCCTTAGCATCAGCTATAGGGTGGGTATCGATATCTTCTGCTACCAGTTACTCGGGGAGCGTTTCATACACGTTAAGCAGCGGAGATGGTGATAAGACGATATATGTGTGGTATAAGGATGCTGCAGGGAATGTGTCAACAGCCATGAGTGACTCCATTATATTAGACACAACTGCCCCCATGATAACCATCACCAGTCCTACATCCAGTTCTACCTATACGACTGCGAGTGGTACAATAAGTTTGGGAGGTAGTGCCTCAGATAGCGCGAGTGGTGCAGGTGTTGTTACCTGGAGTAATAGCAATGGAGGAAGTGGAACTGCCAGTGGAACTACCAGTTGGTCTATTTCTAACATAAGCTTATCGGGTGGGGATAATGTAATCACGGTAACAGCCACAGATGGGGCAAATAATAAAGGAGCAGATATAATTACGGTAACCTATGATGCAACCCCAAAGGTAACGACGGGGTCAGCGACAAATATGACGTCGAATTCAGCAACATTAAACGGAACGGTAAATGCCAGTGGGTTGTCAACAACGGCATGGTTTGAGTACGGCACAACCAGTGGGTCTTATGGCAATAAATCATCAACACAGAGTGTGATTGGGACAAGCGATACCGCTGTGGTTAGTGTCGTAAGCGGTTTGTCACCAGGAAATACGTGCTACTATAGGATAGCGGCACAGAACAATGCTGGTACCACCTATGGAAATGAGATGTCCTTTACTATGATAGATACTACGGCACCTAGTTGTTCAATAAGCATTAACAATGGTGCTTCGTATACCAACGCTACCTTGGTTACCCTAACGCTTTCAGCTACGGATGATGTGGGAGTGACGGGTTATTACC
>JAUQXU010000115.1 GCA_030837935.1 Candidatus Brocadia sp. | reverse complement strand
AGTCCTTCAATAACCTGCTCTATTTCTTCAGGAGAAGCTTTTCCGATTAGTTTTCCAATTCTCTCAATGGAAAGCGTCCGAATCTGACTTATTTTAACCCATGACCGTTTAGGTAAAATTGCGGTTTCCAATTCAAGGGTCAGAGGGAATCCCGCATTTTGGGGCTGACTGGTTAGAGCTACGGCAATGACAGTCCCCGAACGTTCATTAAAGATATCGTGGCTTAAAATCAAAACAGGCCGTAAGCCTGCCTGTTCATTGCCCCGAACCGGGTTTAAGTCAGCCCATCTGATGTCGCCCCTTAATATTCGGGCCATTGGCTAACATCCTCGGTTAATCCTTCTTCTGCCATTGCCTTTTCAAAGGTCTGGTCAAGTTTCGCGCATTCTTTTGCCAAACGGGTGCGTTTCATTCGCGCCAGCTTTTCCTTTACAGCTTCCTGAATAGCCTGGCTGCGATTCTGAAAAATATGTTCATTAACGAATCTATCTAACTGATCAATGTATTGTTCATCCAATGTGATCGCAATCTTTGTTTTGCCCATAAACACCTCCAGTATTACTTTATATCATACCGATAGTTTTGTCAATTATTTTTCATGGCTAGTGGTGTAGGGTAGGTAGAGCAAAGCAAAGCAAAGCAAAGCAAAGCGAAACCCAACAACTGAGATTATTCGTGTACCACATTTTCATCAAATTTTTTGTGCCCACCCTTGCATCGTCTGCTGAAATAGCGCTTGATCAATCGCCATCACATTGAGAAAGCATTGTCGTTTTCTGGTAATGTCCAAATACAATGGATATGATCAGGAAGTAAGACAAAAGCCTGAATTCTCAAGGGGTGTTGCTTGATAACATACGGGAAAGACTCTTTTATCAGCGCCACGTTTGCCTTGTGACATAATATCCTCTTTCTATTGTATGTTTATTACGGTAAAGAGGAACGTTGCACCTTGCGCTTGTGACCTGCGATATTGCATTATTTTCTCGCCATATTAAATTGTTGGGTTTCGTTCCTCAACCCAACCTTATATGTTAAGGTGTCTATTATAGGAAACGTGGTTATTTTATCAATAACACACGTATGCATGAGCAGGTTTTGAGATTAGTATATATTTCCAGTATAACACGGTGGTCATCGGTGTGGCGTGCCGTTCTGCCACGTCCGGTGCACCTAATTGATATACGGTTCAGAGCTCGTGTGGCCATTTGGCTTTCTTCATGCACTCACGCTTTAGCTGGGCAATGATGTTCTTGACTGTCATAAGAATAACGTGCCGATCTATCTGATGGTTGTCCTCATAAGTGGTCTTCTGTTCCTTTGGGTGGTAAACAGTGTTGAATAGAGGGAAGGTGGAGTTGTGGACGGCCTCGCACCGGACAAATTCATATAGGATTTGGTTATTGGAGAACAGCTCGATGTACTTCTCGAAATTCGCCTCATCAAACCAGGCCGTACCTGCACTCTTAGCCAACCGACGCAGTTTCTCTCTTTTCTGGTATCTTCGTGGGTCCGTCTTGATATCAGTCCCGAACACACTCTCGAATGAACTGACAATCTGGGAATAGTTCTTGAGGCACCCGTACACCTTGTCGTTTGCAAGTCTTGACGTCGGCCACTGATAGAAGAACAGGAGGTCAATGTTCTCGTAGGTCTCCCTTTGGCCAGAATATTCCGAAACAATGGTCTTGTACGTTTTCCAGTCCTTTGTCTCATTGGGATAGCGCAATCTTCCGAGGGCGCCGATATAGCAAGACAAGACGAGTAGACCTTCGAGAAAGAACTGGTCGGAGGCGAGTAGATTCTCCGCCCTCTGTATGTCCAGTTCCCACTTTCTGAAGTACTCGGCGATGAAATACGATTTATCATCCGTCATCACATTGTCTCCGTATAACGTTCAAATTAGCCGGACTGCATAGCTTTTCGCGCAGGTCCGGTTGAATGCAGGGTTAGACTGCACTTTAGAACTCCTGCAATTCAGAAAGTGATTTTTCTCCCTCAATAACCGGAGCATTTGGCGTGAAAAATTGCCATGTGACCTTGTGTTCCAAGCGAAGACGGCGGTGCACGTTGTCGTTCACTTCGTATTCGATGAAATGTACGTCGCGCGTCACAACTTCAATAGATTCACCCGGAAATACCCGGTCGTTTGAAGATGATTCGAGCTGAACGTAGGGCTCCCCGTCGAGACGAATCTCGCAGCGATCGTAATCGCCTGGGAATAACGGAAGAAACGAAGGGAAGCAGACTCTAAGCTTCCAGCCGTCTTGGGCTTCCCTCATGGTATTCGTGTAGGTGATGATGAGGCAATAGCGGTGAACTTCAGCAGTTCTTGAGATTGCCTTGAATCGAACGTCTAGGAACAACCCCAGTGGTTCGTCAGGGTGATTTTCACAATGCTCCCACCATTGGTCACGATGGGCTTTCAGTTCTGTCGGGGAATATTTTGTGCCCAACGGATGACGGGAATTGAAATGTCCAGCCTCTGCGTGACATCTAAGGCATAGGCATATCGCATTTTCAAGTGCGTTTGCTCCTCCGTCAGATTCTTGGACGATGTGGTGAACATTGACACTGCGACCGCCAAACTCGTGGCAGACGCAACACCTGCGATGGGATTTGACTAGGGCGAGGTCTCTTATGTCTCTTGGGAATGGCATGGGATCGTCCTGTGGGGACTTGTGCGGTCTACAATGATTATACAGTCTGTATAAAACGGCAAACACAACGTAAACATCGCTATTATTGAAATTTTTTCAAAAAACTAAATTGTTACCCTTTCTTTAAAAAAATATTAATAGAAAAACGAAGAAGAATGCAAGCCTTTTCCGTTTTTTCTAAGGAAAAACTGGGACGAATCTTTCTAGGTTCTTCCAAGAATTGGTGTTTTAGCAAATTCTTGTGTCATGTTCGCCTTGCATTTCCATAAGGATCCTGGCGTTTTTGTCAATTGGAGTAAGCTTCTCAATCTCCTTCTTACTTCCGGCCCCAAGGACCTCGAACTTTCGTACGGAGGGGAGCACACGTCCTTCAAAGGATGCTACAGCGGAGTTGAATGCTTCTACCGCCTTTCCAAGAGACCCGCCAAGCTTAGTCAGGTGTTCAACCATTGTGGCAATGCGTTCATGGAGTTCCTGTCCGAGTTCACTAATCTTCCTGGTGTTCTCCGACATCTGTTCCTGCCGCCAGCCATAATACACGGCACGCAGGAGCGCGATCAGGGTTGTCGGTGATGCAAGGATGACCTGCTGTTTAGCGCCTTCCTCAATCAGCGCCGGATCCAACTCAAGGGCCGCGCTAAAAAACGTTTCACCGGGCAGAAAAAGAACTACGAACTCTGGCGTAGGTTGAAATTGCTCCCAATAAGATTTTGCGCTCAGTTTTGACACATGGGTCCGAATCTGCTGTGCATGGGCCTTAAGTTTCGATAAACGCAGTTCGTCGGTTGCTGATTCTAATGCATCAAGATACGACTGAAGGGGTGTCTTTGCGTCAACGACAATATTTTTTCCTCCCGGCAGCCGCACGAGCACATCGGGTCGCAATCGTCCGTCCTCCGTCGTTACCGTTTGCTGTTGATAAAAATCGCAGTATTCCAGCATACCGGCAATTTCAACTACCCGCTTTAGTTGTATTTCCCCCCAATTACCTCGCACCGCCGGCGCCCGAAGCGCCTTGACCAGATTGCCGGTTTCAGACTGCAACTTCTCCTGCGTATAAATGAGTGACTTGACCTGCTCGGTGAGACTTCCATACGCTTGCTGACGGGCTTTTTCTAATTCCTGGATCTGGGTGTCTACCTTCTCCAGGGACTGCTTGATGGGTATGACGAGTTGCTCAACGGCCTTCTGTCTCTGTTCAAGGTCTCCCCTTGCCTCGGTTTGATATCGTTCCAGGGTGATTTTTGCCAACTCCAGAAAGGATTGGTTGTTACTCCTCAGCGCTTCTGATGAAAGTGCTTTAAAGGCATCGCCAAGCTTCAGGGTGGCTTCATTAAGGATGTTCAGCTTTTCATAAGCTGCCTTACGCTCGTGTTCGAGTGTGGTCTCGAGTCGAACAATTACCTGATTAAGCTGAGAAATCGTTTCGCTTTTCAGATCAAGATCAGCCCGTGCGTGTGCCATATCCTGTTGGGTTGCGATAAATCGTTCGTTGAGCGTTGCGATGCGTACCCTACAGAGCAGCCAGACAATAACGGCTCCCACCAAAACCCCGGTAACCATTGCAATGATTAACCAATGAATTTCCATACCTGTTTACCGTTAATTAAGTTAATCTTGCGCCCAACTACAAGCATCATCTTACTACGTGTCATACCTTTTGATTTCTGTGATATGTTATCATTACAATAACAACAAGATAAATAAAAAGCTACCCTTACTTAGTTGAAGTCGAAATTATACAGCGGTCATTCTCCTCACAAAAATCTAATAGCTCTTGGGCCAGGCTGATATGCTGGTCAAGGTGGCGGCCAAATGCCTCAACGGCAACCCCGCCTGGTCCACCAAGCCGCCTTTTTTGAGGTAATACGCCCGGAGGTTATGCGGAGAGAAAGTGGACGTGTTTAGGAATTGTGCTAGAAGGTTTTCTGTTGTCATACTACTCTATCAATCGCAAACAGAGCGTAGAAAGTGACAACAAAAATTTATCGGTTACGTGAAAAGAAGTAGCCTTTCAATAGGACGATACCTTTTTCTGCATTTTCTTCTGTAGTTTCTATCAAAATATCCCTCGTATCATATTTAGAATTAATCAAACCCTGAGAGAGGGGAAATACAGAGTTGGCAGGCCGGAGACAGAGACCGCCGGCCTGCCAGCTAAATTTTAAACATGGCAGGGTGCACGGTATCGGTTGTGTGACTTTTGCCACGATAGTTTAACTTCTTTGGCTTGGGGTACAAAAAGGTGAGTACATTGCCAATCCTTAGTCCCATTGATATACATTGTCATCATAATACAGCTCAAGTTTGTGTTTGTGTTTTAGTTCTTCCTGGGCTAAAATTTTGCACAAATTTTTCATTTCGGGGCTATCCGTGGACTTAGCCATACTTACATAAAAGTTATAGGACTTCTGTTCCTTCTTCATGGCAACAATCAGCACATCCTGAAAATCTTTGACTTCAGAAATGTCTTTATCAACCAGATATTCTGTAATATGAAGATCCTGGATTTTTTCAGGTTTGAATTTCTTTATCTTAGAGGCATCAAAATTTTGCAACATTTCCTTATGTTTTATCTCTTCACCGGCAAGTTCCTTGAGCCACAATTGCGCAGCTGCATCTTTAACAAATTTTAAGGCATCCATATAAAATTTATATGCTTTATCTTCTTGTTGCGCTGCTTGCTTAATAACTTCTTTTACATCCAATGTTGCCATTCGTTCCTCCTTCTATAATATTTAAGGTATTATCAAGACCTGACTACAGAGAAAACAAAAGAATCATTTTCGTATATTTCGACTTTTTGACGAATATGAATAAGTCATTTCGCTGCCTTGCCTAATGCTTTCAATTCGGCAAGCTTGTGTTCAGCCGCAATAGCGGCCGTAACTCCTTCCCCGATCGCTGTCGCAATTTGCCGGTACGAATTTTTCCGTAGATCACCAACGGCATACAATCCCTCGACAGCCGTTTCCATATGAATGTTAGTCTCAATATGGCACCCGGCATCCTTACATAACAAATTACCGAGAAAATCCGTATTAGGCACACTCCCAATAAAAATAAAAACACCCTGACAAGGAATATCCTTTTTTTCCTTTGTCAAAATGTTTTGAGTAACAGCGCCGTCAACCTTTTCCTGTCCATGAATACTTTCAATTACAGTATTAAATACAGCCTTTATCTTTGGATTTGAAAAGGCCTCGTCCAGATAAATTTTTGTAGCTCTGAATTCATCCCTCCTGTGTATTATTTGCACCGATTTGGCATATTTGGTCAGGAAAATACCCTCAGTTACGGCAGAATCGCCTCCGCCAACAACAACAACGTCTTTATCCCGAAAGAAAGCTCCATCGCAGGTTGCACAATAACTAACGCCTCTCCCGTAGAATTCACCTTCACCAGGCACACCCAGTTTTTTAGGATCTGCACCAGCGGCTAAAATAACCACATGACTTACATAAACATCCGTATCAGTCGTCACGACCTTTAAACCATTTTCTACATGTAATTTCGAGACCTCTTCGTATCGAATCTCCACACCAAACCGCTTGGCCTGGGCTTCCATGCGTTGTGTCAAATCAACGCCACTGATAACCTCAGGAAACCCAGGATAGTTTTCAATCAGCTCTGTGCCAGCTAACTGTCCACCCAAAATTTTTTTTTCAAGGATTACAGTCTTCAACAATGCCCGGCAGGTATAAACAGCAGCAGCGAGGGCGGCAGGCCCGCCACCTACAATAACCACATCGAAATCTTTGTTCACATCCCCTTCAACCCTTTCAAAGCATTCAAAACCTGCCATCCATAAAAATTTAATGCGAACTGTTTTTTCTCAATATGACATTCCAGACACCGTTTTGTTCCTTCCGTTGCCCAATCTCTTGTTACAAACGCAGTTTTAGATGTCTCTCCCTTCGGAGTAAGTTTCCCTTTCCCCGCATGGCAAAAATTACACTCTGTTCCCATGATTTCACAGAGCTCGAACATTTTCCTCGCCTGCTGTTCGTTTTCTTTATAATGTTTACGGTCGACGTGACAGTGGTCGCATTCAACCCCTAAGGCAACAGAAGCTTTCATCATTTCCTTCGATTTTTTTCCCTCATCGGTAAAAATCGTTAAATCTTCATTATGGCAAAAATCACAGTCTACCCCGAAAAGTGATGTCATCCGCTTAATCTGAGCATCTTTCTCTTCTTTCGTACCCTTGAAATACGGATTTGAATAGGTAACGCCTGGCGAGCTTTTCCCCGCCTGATCCGCATTGGATAGAGCAATACCTCCAAAACAAAACACCATTATGGTGCATATGACACCAACACCAAACCTTACTTGCAGCTTTTCTAAGACTGTAAACACGCAAATATTTCCTTATAAAGTATTATGAGATAATAACTTTATCTTTAATCAAGCTTATCGAATAAGTCTTTACTTGCACCGCAGGATGGGCAAATCCAATCTTCTGGTAAATTCTCAAAGGAAGTTCCGGGTTTTACACCGTTATCGGGATCACCCTTTCCCGGATCGTAGACATAACCACACACCCGACATTCCCACTTTGACATAGCTTCTCCTTCTTTTTATTTAACGTGCTGTTTCTCTATTTTTATATCTTTTCGTAAAAACTTAAAACATTGTACACTACTTTGTGCGGTGTAATCAACCTTTAAAATGAAGGAAAGTGCAGAAATTTCATCCTCTGCACTTTCTTTTAACCCAGTTTAGCCAATTGAAATTTATCGATTTTCAATTGGTATCATTTTATCACGAATTCCTTCGTGACATTCAAAACATGTTTTTTCAACCATGTCCGTGAAGGCCTTGAAGGTTGTCTTCTGATCGTTTGAACCAGCGGCTTTTTTAATTTCCAGGGCCGACGAAGCTATTCCTTTGAGATAGGTATCAAATTCTTCTTTTAGCTTTGTAATTTTTTGGGAATCATTCGGATCTATTTTGGCTCGCTTAAACCACTTGTTTTCCTTTGGATCAACAGGAAAGAATGTTTTGCTTACCATATAACTTTGATCTACAATGGCACCGGCCTCTTGTGCTACATATTTAAAACTACCTGTCAATATCCCATTCAATATGTTGTCCATCCGCTTCGCAATATCCTCCATCACCACCTTGGTCGGCTCTGTAACACCTTCGTGTGGCACAACCCCTTCTTCGGCTGCACTAGCTGTACACGGAAAAAAGTTGTTTGTTAATCCCGCAAAACTTATACTAAACAAACCAGCAATTAAAAACATAGGTCTTTTCACGCTACACCTCTTTTCTTTAAAAAACCAGTATAAAAAAAACAATTCACGAACGGCAAAAACTCTTACGCGTATTAGCTTTCTTCACATAAAAAAAACAATAGTCACATCAATTAGTATGAAGATAAAATGTCCAATTCAAAAACATAAAGAAAGTGCAGATTATTTGATAATCTGCACTTTCTTTTTTATTTAATCTCTACGATTTGAAATCGTATTCATAAATTGTCGGGTTCTTAACAACCATTTATTTTGTGTCGCGGAGTCGTCTGTGGCATTCGAAACATGAATTTTTAATTAATCCTGTAAAGGCGTTCAATGTTCCTTCCTGGTCGTTTGCCTCAGCAGCTTTTTGAATTTCCTTTACCGCTGCATCTATTCTCTTCACATAGCCATTGAATTCTTCTTTTAATTTTGTAATTGCCTCGATATTCTTTGGGTCTAAATCTTGTGACCGTCTATACCATGCATCTATTTCCGGGTTCCGCGGAAAGAAATTTTCATTTATCTTGTTCGCTTCCGACAAAATCGCATTTGCTTCATTGCTGACTTGTTTGTAATTACCTATTAATATTCCTTCAAGAATATTATACGTACGCTTTTCCATTTCTACCATTAGTCTCTTTGTAGGTAATTTAACCTTTTCGTGGTCGTGAGCTGCGACAGCCCTTTCCTCAGCTGCAAGAACTGTAGTGGTATAGACCGTGCCAGCTGCCCCAACAACACCCGTTGTACCTGCTAAAATTATACTTGAAAGAAGTTCCATCTTCATACCTTTTCTCCTCCACATACAATAAAGATAAAAAAAATAAAAACAAATCGCAAATCATTTTTTAAAAACAGCTCCTCCTTTCTAAGCATTTTGATAATTTAAGATAAATAATTTACAAACAATTATAAACTTTATCCTACAATGCTCTAATTCCTGGTTCCGTCATAGACATGGGTGACAATACCTGATTTAATTGCTCCTGCGAGAGGAAGTTTTGTTCCAAGAGAATGTCCCTTACTGACTTACCTGTCCTCACCGATTCTTTGACGACCTCCGATGCCTTTGAATATCCTATAATTGGATTTAAAACAGTGACAATCCCGAGGCTCCGCATAGCGTAATCCTGACATCTTTCCGTATTTACAGTCAGGCCACTAATACATTTCTCGTCAAATATTTTCGCGGCATTGGTAAGAACAAAGATAGCATCGAGCAGTT
Source organism: Candidatus Brocadia sp. (assembly GCA_030837935.1). Classification (GTDB taxonomy): domain Bacteria; phylum Planctomycetota; class Brocadiia; order Brocadiales; family Brocadiaceae; genus Brocadia. The sequence goes on along the minus strand of JAUQXU010000115.1, from coordinate 4,582 downwards.
TATATTGGATCAAAGGCATCATGACATTAAGCTCAAACTGCCCAGCCTGCGCTGCCAATGCAATTGACAGATCATTGCCAACAACAGAAAAACATACCATATTCATCATTTCGGGGATAACAGGATTAACTTTCCCAGGCATGATCGAAGACCCTGGTTGCACTGCAGGAAGGTCAATCTCTGCCAATCCTGTATTCGGCCCGGAATTCATCAATCGTATATCATTGGCAATACGGATGACCTCCACAGCCAAGGTGCGAATAGCGCCGGAGAGTTCAACAAAAGGTGCGTTACTTTGCATGGACTCGAATCGATTCTTTGATTCCCTGATATCCAAGTTTACAATATTTCTCAGTTTCGCAACGACCCTGCCAGCATATTCCGGATGGGTATTGATTCCTGTGCCTACGGCACTTCCACCGATTCCTAATTCTTTTAACGATTCACTCGCCTTTTCAATCCCCCTGGTTGCCTTAAGCAAAGAATCCGTATAGCCCAAAAATTCCTGACCTACACGAATAGGTACAGCATCTTGAAGGTGCGTACGGCCTGATTTTACAATAGAATCTGAGGATTCTGCTTTCTGTTTAAACGTCTCTGCCAAGGCATATAAATTCTTAACGAGTTTTTTAGACAGTTGTAATGCGGCGATACGCATGGCGGCAGGATAGACGTCATTTGTAGACTGTCCATAATTAACATGATCATTCGGGTGTACTCGTGAATAGTCCCCTTTCGCTCCACCAAGCATTTCAATTGCAACATTGGCAATGATTTCATTGACGTTCATATGGTGAGATGTGCCAGCCCCAGCCTGGTAGACATCCACCAGGAATTGGTCATGAAATTCGCCGTTCAATATGCGGTCGCACGCCAGAATAATCATATTGCCAATCTTTCCATCGAGACAGCCAAGCTCCACATTAGCCATCGCAGCCGCCTTTTTTATGGAAACCATGGCCATAGTAAACACAGGCTGAGATGTTTGTCCACTAATGGAAAAGTTCTCAATGGCCCTGGCAGTTTGAACCCCATAATAAGCCGCTGCGGGAACTCTCATCTCGCCTAAATAATCTTTTTCTATACGAAACATATTGGCCTTTTTCTTGCTCATAATACAACAAACCATGCCTATTTAACTATAAAACCTTAACGAATCAGACTTGAGACCTTAAAAACCTTATGGAAGCACGTCTTACGCTTTTAACACCCCCACAACCGTAAATTTCTCAAAACACCTCTTCCCCGTGAGGCGCTCCCGCTACGACATCGGTTAAATCACTACCTGCGGTATGCATACTATAATGTTCCCCGTCTGACCATTGGTCACCACTCGTGACATTATAAACGCTCCCATTACATACCAAACATGAATTACCCCCATACTATCACAAAGCCATTTTCAACTATTTGGGCTTTTTACGCCTGCTTATTTACCATAGTCATCCACAAATCATAAATACGCCCCTCACTCTCCGCCTCCCATAGTTCCGTTTTTTCCAAAAAATCAAGCGTATTCTCCAATATGCCGAAATGCGCCCTTTCCTCTCCGGCAAGAAAACGATACGTTTCACTATCTCTCGGATCACTTGCTTCCCGGGTGGCCCGTTCATAAAACTCAATCCCTTTTTTTTCAAGTTCCATGGCAAGCCTGACAGCCTCTATATCATTAGTATTGGCATCAACCTTCTTTTTCAATTCTTCGCCCATCTCCCGGAAAATAGTGATTAACCTTTCCCGCGGATTCACTGTACCTTTTTCCTTTTTTTGACTTTTTTCCTTAGGAGCAGACAATAGCACCCTGAGCCGTTTTACATGTAATTTTTCATCCTCCACAAATGACTTGAACATCGCCTTCCCCATGGGATGAAGGGTTTTGTTTGCCAAATCGTTGTAAAACTTTATGCCATCCATCTCCATCTGAAGTGCAATTGATTTTATATCTTTTACGGCATCGTCCATTTTGTATTCCTATGATCCGTTCTTTTCAGCCTCACCATAATCTAAAAGTCTATCCTATACATTCAAAATACCTCACAGCCAACACACATTATTGTGGAAGGGATTTTATCGCATAATCGTTATCCACATCTACAAGAGCAAATTTTTGACAGCACAACGGACAACGTTCTTCGTTTCCTACCGAGGGCATCTTGCCGAAATTGATATCCCAACCGCACATGAGGCAATAAAAACCCACATCGTGATCATCCGATTCAATATCCCGGATAATCCTTTCAATAGCTGCCTTGTGCCCCTTCGCAGCCCTTGCCAAATGCTGAAAACTCTCCCTTACTTTTGCATCTTTGGTACCTGCAGCCAATTGGTTATACAGATGCTCTTGATCTCCTTCAATCTCTAAATCTGCCTCCAGGAATTCTAATACAGACTTATATCCCTCTCTCATATAATTTATTTCCCCCTTCGTTATTAGGATAATCTGTCTACATGGTCTTCAAGTTCTGCCTTATGTCGTATCTCATTATGCAAAATACCTTCAAGTAAGGCATTTATTTTTGGATCGCTAAAGACCTTAATCTGATCACTGTATCGTTCAATACCAAGCGCCTTCTTCTGTATCGCTAATTTTAGATTTTCCACATCTTTATTCATAATGTATTCTCCTTCTCCTCAACGATAAAGACATCATTTTCTTTATGTAAACCCGACGCTAACGTAACGAAACAACAATTATCATACCAAAACAACATCCCTTAACAATAGTAAACAAATATGTCCTAGTTACAATCAAAATTTATAGTTACAAAAGTAATACAACAAAAATAGTTTGGCTAACCAAAACAGGTTTGTCAAAATATTTAGACTGAAAATCCATTTATTTAGATTCCCAATCAGTGAATTTTATAGGATTACTTTGGAAAAAATTTGTTTTTTCGGTGAGTTTTTTACAACCACTATCACCCCCCTTTTTTAGAGGGATTTGGTTGCAGTTTCTCTAGGAATTATACCCTGAATTGACTTTTCGGTGTGGATTGTGACTTCTCAACAAATCGTGGCGATCAAGATTAACGGATCTTCACCCGGGCGTAACCCTGATGCTCTCCAAATTTATCAGACCAAACGATGCCGACCTCCCAGATGTCCCCCCTTTGCATGATCTTAAGCAGGGCGCCCAGTTCTTCGATAGTGCTAATTCGATATTGACCAACATACACAAGCACATGGCCCTCTTTCATTCCGACCTCGGCAGCAGGACTGTTTTTTTGTACCCCGGTAATTAATACCCCAGCCTTTACCCACCATAATTTTAATTGTTTTGCAAGCTGAGGGGTCAAATCTTGTACATACAAACCCAACTTTTCCAGAGCCAGCTTTTCTATAGAAGGAAGCGGAGCCTTCTCTAGTTTTACATCTATTTTAACCTCATACCCGCCACGATTAATAGTGATATAGAGTTTATCGCCTGCATTTTTCCTGAGTATATATTTTTCAAAGTCAAGGATGTCCAGAATCTCTTTAGAATCTATCTTTGTAATATAATCCCCGACTCTAATTTGCGCCTTGTCGGCAGGACTGCCAGGCTCAACAGACGAAACCTTAAGTCCCTTTGAACCATCATCTTGTTCTTCAACCTGCACACCAAACCATATCTTATTGAGCTCTCTAAAATTGAAGAGTTTAACAAGGGTTTGCCTTACCTTGTCAACAGGAATAGCAAAACCTATTCCCTGGGCCTGATTTACGATAGCGGCATTAATGCCAATAAGTTCTCCGTCTATATTAATAAGTGGTCCACCACTGTTTCCAGGATTTATCAGCGCATCGGTTTGAATAAGGCCGTCATATTTGATGTCTCCATATTCGCTGTTAAATGTCAGGATTCGGTTTTTTGCGCTCAGCACACCCGTAGTAACAGAGTTTTCCAAGCCAAAAGGGTTACCCAATGCTACGACGGTTTCACCAATCATGAGGTCCTTTGAAGTTCCCATCTTAACAAAAGGAAGCGGGGTGGGTGAATTTATTTTTAATACGGCGAGATCACTGATTGGATCAGAGCTGATCATGGTCGCCTCGAAGTCTTTACCATCTGATAATCTTACCTTAATTTTAGATGCCCGGCTCACGACATGCTCATTGGTAACAATGTAACCGTCTTCATCAATAATGACGCCGGAACCCAATGGCCTTTCTACCATCTGTTTTTGGGTCTGGCCAAAGAAATCATTGAAAAACTGGTCAAAAAGCTCACTTCTTGACCCAAAAAACGGGTCTACGTGCCGCTGGGATATAAGTCTTTCTGTACTGATATTGGCTACAGCAGGCCCTACCTTTTCAACCGCTACAACAATTGGGGTTCTGCGGTTAGAGCTGATTTCTCGGGACGAAGCCTCATTGCATACGAAAAGGATGCAAACAAGAGCCAGGAAAATAGATATTTTTTTCAAGACCATTCGCTTAGAAAATCTTATCAGATTTATTTTATTAGTGGAATCCTCCATGGGGAGAGCTGCTGGGCGGCCTTCCTTGGGGAGTAGTGCCTGCTGGTATTTCACCCCTCATAGCTTTTGCTTCATCTGCGGACGCTTTTGGTGCAGTTTCAATAACAACGGTAGTAAAATCT
>JAUQXU010000114.1 GCA_030837935.1 Candidatus Brocadia sp. | reverse complement strand
AACCCAAACAAATCATACTTACAAAGGGATTTCGTTATCATCTTCATTCACAGGTTCTTTTTCCTGAACACCGGCGGTTGTTTCGGTTTCCCCAGGAGAGGGTTGTTCAGATACTTGCTGCCATTCATCAACAATCGTTTTCCAGTCAATACGCCGTTCTTCTGTCTCATTTTTGTCATTTTTCCCTATCCATACATTCCAGAAATCCGGGTCTTCCGAGTGTGGCCGTTCATGTTCAGCCAGATCGTTCATGCGAACCAGCACGGGTAGTTCGGAAGCCCAGCCAAGCAATATGGCATATTGGGACGGCAACGATGGTAGTTCCCGGAGAAGTCCGCGTAGGTTGTCCGGCACTAACTTGGCTACCTTTTCCTGGTCAAGGTCATTACTGATGCGATGGAGTAAAAAGGTGTTGCACTGGGCCAATACCGTAGGCGACAGTTCCGACGGACGTTGTGAGGATAGAACCAAGCCCATTCCGAATTTGCGTCCTTCGCGGGCAATTTTTTCAAAAACCTGGCAACAAACCGAAGCAGCATTCTGGTTTTCCGCTTCTTCTTTGTATCTTTTTATAAACGTATGGGCCTCTTCCATCACTAACACGGTCGGCAAGGATTTCCCTTCCAGCTTCCGATAGCGTTGCAAGGCCTCAAAAGTCATTCGCGCTATTACGGCAGTTATGATGTGGATGATCTCAACTGGCACCAGCGAAAGATCAATTACCGTCACACAGCCATTTGCCGCTTTGTTGCCACCGATATACTGTTCAAGCCAAGTCACCAAGTCGATTTTAACACCATCGCCGATAATCGACTTCATCTTTGTATCCGCCAGTATTGTGCGTATGCGCATGATCAATATATCGAGATATTGTGAAACATCCTCTTGCTCAGCCAGGATTTGAAGATGATCGGCAAAATCCCCTCCCTTGAATGAAAGAGGGGTATCTTCCCCAGGTCCTTCTTGATAGATGATGCCGCCTAAGAGAGAAAGAGAATCCGTCATTGCCTTTATGATGTTATTTGCCAGTGCTTCAGTAAAGGCACGATAATATTCAACCGTTTTCCCATCTTTGTCGAATGACTGGTACGTTGAATCCAATGCAGTAAGAATTGAAGAACAAATAATCTCAAGGCTTTTAGAATATTCAGGAAAGATAGTCTTTCGAACATCTAAATCATCCTTGATAGCTTTAAGTCGGTATCCGAATTTGGACGCATCTGTTTTAATTGTATTGGACCTGGCGTCCTTCCGAATTGAAATTAGGTTAGATGACAGATAACGGCGCAATTCCAATTTCCGTTCTTGATCTGTAGTTGCATCAATTACTGTTTTCCCCGCTCGAACCTCTCGTAATGCCCTTCTCAACAATGGGCGCTGTGCCTTTGCACTCGCCTGAGTAAAAGAACACCACTCCGCGCTATTCCAGAACCACAGCGGAACTTCAAGGGGTTTGTCCTTATCACCTACCTGAAAAACTCTGGCCTGATGTTTGAATTTCTTATTGGCAAAAACTTTCGCATATTCCCCATTAGGGTCAAGGACAATAAAGCGGGCGTTGGGATTATTGCCAGTCTCTTTAGCAGCATCGAGCGACCACTGAATCAACCCGGCAACTGAACATGATTTCCCGCTTCCAGTATTACCAAGCACGGCTAGGTGCCTCCCGAAAAGACGATCAGGGTCAACGCAAACCTCTGCATTGGCCGCCAATGGACTGGTGCCGATTTTTACCCTACGCTTTTCGCCGGACTCTACAATACCTTTGAGCTGTTGGTCTGTAGGAATAAGAACCGGTTCGCCGACACTGGGAAACGTCTGTATGCCTCGGTGAAATGTAAAGACGGAGCCTTGATCACCCCGCAACACCCCCAATGGATTTACCCGCATTTTTCGCAAGGGAAAGGGCAAATCAACCAGACCAAAGTCCTGAAAACCCTTCCGTTTTGGAAAAGGTGAACGCTCTATTGCAATCCATTCCACCTGTCCCACAATATGGCCTGACTCCGTTGAAATAAGCACATAGCCATTAATGCGGGGGAAAGCTCGCGGCGTTCCAGCATTTGCTGCGACACCGTCAGGTGCTTCTAGATCCAATGCAACCTTTATTTCATCGGGTGAAACAAATTCTACTGACCCGATGCGCAAAGATGCGGCATGTTCAATCAGGCTTAGACTCATTTACCCCCTCCTTTGTAGTGTCGTTGTTCTTGTTGCCTCCGTCTGAACTTGCAATCCCCCTTGCTCTCATCAAATCAGCCAGACGGAAGGTTGTCCGGTCAATTGCCGGTTTGGGCAAGTAGTATTCGACCAATTTTTCCAGATTTCCAAAATGCTTTCCAATCAGCAGGGATATCTGTGCAGGACGGTGAACTTCGTTATAGAAAGATTTGACACGGTCACCATCATCACCGTAAGCGATGATCACAAGATGAGTTGAGGGAATAGTGAGCATGTCTTTAATAATCCGGTTGATATGCTCGTCTCCAAGGCTGTAGCCATAAAGGACAAGAGTTGAATTTGGACGGCATACTGCGGCTGCGAAATCTCTGAAAAGTTCTACATAAGGGTATTCTGCGGTTTCTCTGTCTTTAGCCTCGTTTGGATAGATTAACAATGAGCGGGTATCGGCTTTTTCTTTGCCCCATGTCGGCAGAAAAGCGTTAATAGATTCAGCACCAAAAGGCAAGGCAATACGCCTGACATACCCATCTTGATAAATCCAGTCAAGTGAACCGTGAAGTTTGGTAAAATGAACAACACCTTCGAGATAGCGTGGCTCTCCCCGGATGCCGGGAGGATTATAATGCATATCCACTTCAAGGCGGGAAGAACGGAATATTGGATAGAGTGAGCCTACAAACCGGTCAATCAATCTGATTCCTGCCAGTTCCGCACCAAATTCCATAATTCGATCATAATTTGTTGTGAAGATATTGAGTCGTTCCCGTGTTGCCGAGCGGCTGGCAAAACTGACCAGGAAACTCATTAAGTTGTCTGCTGCATCACTGTTACTTCCAGCACAGATAACATCATTTTCTGATTTCAACACCTTATTGATGAAGTCTATGAGTACATCGTTGAGTTCCGCAGCGAGTTTGATTATGTTCTCGTGCAATTTTGCTGGATTGTCTTTCTCCGCTGGAAGCGATTTCTCGCTACCTTCATTTTTTTGTGATGAAGTATAAATTTTCAATCCTTGCAATAAGCTGTTTGCAACCCTTATCTGGTCCTCAATGTTAGGAGCCCCTCTCCGTGCTTTTATTGCCGACTCTTTCGCAAAAGAATCAATCTGCTCCTGAAAAACAGAAAAATCCTTTACAGACATATCATTACCAGCCAAGCCGTTGGTCTGACTATGTACAGCATAGGAAATACCTGCCCCCGTGAGCAAGGACAAATGTTCACTCTGAAACAATGCGGTAAGCCAGGGTTCAATTTCTTTGCGTAATTCAACTGGGGTGAATTTCTTATCCGGAGTATCAGGAACGTGAAAGCATTCTTTTCCGCCTTCCTCTGTCATCACGAACTGACGGAATTTTGGGTCGTCACGAATTTTCAGGATATGCTTCTCGTGCCATGATTCGCTCATTTACTCTCTCCATTTATTTACGGTCTCTTAAATAGTAGTCACTCATGCGGAAACCGGAATCTAGAAAAATTCTTGTGTCAAACCTCTGGATTCCGGCTTTTGTCGGAATGACAAAGCGTATTTACAAAGTCTTTACGAAATTACCATATCTTTAACCCTCAGTAGATATCAACAAATCAGTTTTTGTAACAACAACGCTATCCGTAGCCAATTCTCCTTGTCTATCCATGCAAGTTCTAATTGCTGTATTTCAGACATCAACAATGTCACAGCATCTACTTGATAATACCCCTCAGTAAGCTGTGGGTTTGTTAATTCTTTCCTGATGTCGTCTAAGCCCCAAAAACACCCTACAGGCAAATAAAATTCAATATTTCCCTTATAAAATAAGGAGTTTTATTTTATTTGCTTTTGTCTAAAGCAAATAAATTTTTCTCAATGAAGAGGATAACGCTTATCAAATCTTTTTTAACCATTATCGTGTTACACCTTCCCTTATATTATTTATAAATCCAGCCTGCTTTTTAGCATGGTTTCGGATAAAGGCTTTCCTGCAATCGCAATAGTCCTGCCAAGCGGCAACTTTCCTTTAACAGCCCTTCGCAATATTCCCTGATCTTCCAAACTTTTGATCTTATCTTCCGGTGTCCCCTCTTTCATGAGCGGCTTGATAACGGCAACAGGTTTTCCCCTCTCCGTTACAACAACCTCCTGCCCTTCTCTGACTAGCTTCAGATATTTTGAAAAGTGCATATTTGCTTCCCTTAATCCAACTTGCAGCATATCAGTCCTCCTTTTGTAGCTATGTTACAACGTTTTATCTGTTTATATCTTCTGTGTCAATTTATTTTCAAAGACCGCCAGGATATTTCTGCTTATAATGACGTGCGCCACAATTATCATAATCAACGTACAGTTATATAACTTGCCACCTGATAGTAAACAGTTCTGTTTTTTCAACCTTTTGCTGTAAGCGTGCCTCTATCTCATCTATCAACCCTTCCTTCCTTTTATCTACGTCATCCTGTGTCTGATACAAATTCAAACGCATAGTATTTCGTTTCTTTTCCATTTCCTTTATCTGCCTATGTGCCGTTACCTTCTCTTCAAGATTCAGTATCTTTTTCGCCTCTGTCTTTCGGCATTTTATCTCTTTATCTAATTCTTTCAATTCAATTTCCATGCTGCTTTTTACATCTTCTGCCCATCTGTCTAACTTTTCCATCTCATTATCGAAGAACCCCGCATTACGTTCAGCATTCATTTGCAGGATTTCGGCTTGCTGCCTCTGGGCTATTTGATTTATGAGATTTTTAACACGAGAACCCACACTTGAATCCCCTCCCCTATTACCCACCCCTAAATCCCCTCCCAAGAGGGGACTTTTATGCTCCCCTCTCGAGAGGGGGTTGGGGGTGTGTTTATTTGCAACTTCAACATAACCCATCAAATCAGAAATGTGGTTTATTGTGGCAGGTAGTGAAAATAGCCTTTTGCATTGCTCAATATCCAATTCCGTACCTTCATCTGTCACGCTACATAACAAAATTTGATCTTCAGTTTCAAACGAATGAATTGTTAAGTTAATTACAGATAACCAGCCTGACTTTGCTACAAGGGATTCTAAAATGTTTATCTTCTTGATAGAGTCTGAGTAATTGAATACTAACTCCTGAACTATTAAAGATAAAGACTTTGTTTTTTCGATAATACGCTGAGCCAAAGGATGCCCAACTCTATACATGTTTACGTCGTCAATGTTCTTTCCCAGTTTGTAGGGGCCAGGATGTATCTTTTCGCCAACAAAAGGGTTTTCACGTAAGGTAAAAGAGTGCTCGTCTATCGCAAAATCAGCGTAAGGTTCAAGGTAGTGTTTCGTAATTTCCCATAACCAATATTCATACTTGGACAAATATTCTTTACTCTCCTGTAAATTAACCCGTAATTTTTCATGTACCTCCTCATCGAAATTTTCTAACAGAGTATTTCTGGCGTCTTTCATGCGGTCTTCAATCTGTTCCTCCAGTTCCTTTTGTAACTGGTCAAATAAAGACTGTATCTCTTCCGGAGTTCTGCAATGTTGGTAAATCTGTGCAATCCGTTTTTCAAAATTAACACCCGATTCAATACTACCCAATACTTCATCGCTTGCCCCAAAAATACCGTCAAAAAGCTTGAATTTTTCTTTCAATAACTGATAAACCCTCTGGTCTGCTGCATTACTCTTATTTAGGAAATTTACGACAACCACATCAAACTTTTGCCCGTATCGGTGACATCGCCCGATTCTTTGTTCGATACGTTGAGGATTCCAGGGTAAGTCATAATTTACTACCAGAGAGCAAAATTGCAGGTTAATACCTTCTGCGGCAGCTTCTGTGGCAATCATGATAACCGCCTCATCTCTGAAATAATCCACTATTGCAGCCCGCTTATCGGCGCTTTTTGAGCCTGTGATTCTGTCTGTGCCAAGATGCTTCTCAAGCCAGATTTTATAGATATCTTTGGATTTCTGGTCGTTGTTTGAGCCGTTAAATAAAACTATCCTGTCCTTGTGCTCAGTATTTTCTAAGATTCTATTCAGATATTCTTGTGTTCTTGTAGATTCGGTAAATATGATGGCTTTTTTATTACCACCCAGACGTTCTATTTCAACAAAACCTTTTTTCAGTGCGGTCAGGAGAACCTCTCCCTTTGAATTTCGGGTAATAGACCTGGCAAGATGTTGAAATTCCTTCAGGTCATTGATTTCTTTTTTGATGTCTTTCATTTCCTCTGAAGTGTAAAGTTCTTCCTCTGTTTCAGTAACGGGTTGATTTTCTTCTTCAACATCCTCCCATTCATCCTTAATTTCATCATAAGATTCAAAATCCTGAGATATTGTTTGTTCAATGTCTTCTTGCTGAGCTTGCTCAGCTACAATATTTTCCAGTTTCTTTGAAAGTGCGTCCAATGTCCCTGAAATCGCAAAGGTTGACGATGCCAGTAATTTCCTCAAAATTAACGTCATGAGTTGTCTTTGACCTGGCGGAAGGGCAAATAAATTTTCCCTTTGTAAATAAGCTGAAACCAGGTCATAAAGCCTTTGTTCATCAGGAGACGGGACAAACTCTTGCGTTATTGCCATTCTATTGGTGTATTTTACATATTCTAATACCTGCCTGCGGAGCGTCCTTATACAAATGGGTTTTAGTCTTTCTTTAAGATTATGAAAATCATTTTCATTCGCTAATCTGGCAAACTGATTTTTATAACTCTTTAAATCACCAAAGGTATAATCGTCAATGATACTCACGAGACCATAGAGTTCTAACAAAGAATTTTGGAGTGGCGTTGCTGTAAGCAGTATTTTAGGAGCGTGGGCTACGGCATTTTTGACAGCAGTGGCAATTTTATTTGACGGCTTATAAACGTTTCTTAATCTATGTGCTTCATCAATGACCACTAAGTCCCACGGGATATTTTTGATGTAAACATTTTTAGCCCTCGCAAAATGGTATGAGCAAATGATTATTTCGTGCTGGTTGAAGGGATTTAAGTTTCCCTTTTTAATTTCCTGATTAAAAGAAGGCGTTTCCAATAAAAGTGACGTAAGGAAGAATTTGTCTGATAATTCCTGATTCCATTGTTTGCGAAGGTTTGATGGCACGATAACCAGGATTTTCCGTTTTCTCTCAGCCCATTTTTGAGAGATAACCAGACCAGCTTCGATAGTTTTTCCCAACCCGACTTCATCTGCCAGTATTGCACCTTTGGAAAGCGGGGAATGGAAAGCAAACAAGGCAGCCTCAACCTGATGCGGATTTAAATCTACCCGGGCATCTAAAAGAGAAGAAGCCAGTTTCTGCAAACTATCCGATGGGCTGCGTTTTGTGAGTTCAAATGCAAAATATTTGGCATGATAAGACGTTATTTGCATTAATTATAGCATTCAGGTAATTATTTACGCTAAAACTAAAGACCAAAATTACATATTTTCTTTAGGTTTGTGTCTGGAGTATAAGTCATCCAAAAGCGTATTTCAATACTATTTTAAGCAAATTCACGTACAGAATGAGCCTGATAAAAAACTTGCTCAGGCATTAGAGGCAAAACGCAGAGTCGACGTTCTCGAAGGCAAATACTTTGTAATGCTAAATAAACAACCCAAGGTGTCTGTTTATCACCGACATGAAGGATAATACCCTCAAAGGACAAACCAGATAATTTAACTTTTTTATTGCATGTTTTGGCATTTTATTGAATTATTTAAGTTCAATTACATGAAAATTACCGTAATTATAAAAATTTGTTTTTTTGAAGGTATGCTTTATGGCATCGAATATTCAGTTCATACTGAATGATAAAGAAATATGCACTTCAGAAAGTCCCGGCATGCTCGTGTTAGACTATCTGCGGAGAATACAGCGATTGACGGGCACGAAAGAAGGATGCAAGGAAGGGGACTGTGGGGCATGCACGGTATTGGTCGGCGAGTTTAAAGGCAATAAGGTAGTTTACAAACCTGTTACCTCATGCCTGATGCCTTTGGGCGAACTCCACGGAAAACACCTGGTTACTGTTGAGGGTTTGAACATGAAGCACCTTTCGCCGGTACAGCAGGCAATAGTTGATGAGGGGGCTACTCAATGCGGTTTTTGTACACCGGGCATCGTTGTTTCTCTGACAGGTTATCTGATGAAAGAGAAAACAGAAATACATGAAGAGGGGGTCAAGAAGACCCTCAGTGGCCATCTCTGTCGTTGTACAGGCTATCGTTCCCTGAAGCAAAGCGCATCTTTCCTGAAGGATACCGTCAAAGATCATACGGGAATAGACGCCCTCGTCGCGAACAGGATGCTTCCCGATTATTTCCTCGAAATTCCCGATCGACTACGCAAGATTCAAGCACCTGTCATAGAAGCAGGAAACACATTAACAGGCTATTGTATTGCCGGTGGTACTGATCTCTATGTACAAAAGGGAGAATTGTTGCCGGAATCTCAGGTGCATCTTTTGAATTTGCACCCCGAGATGAAGACCATCTCGAAAAAGAACGGATACATACATGTTGGGGCACTGACGACTTTTGAGGCATTTGCAAATCATTCAGAAATAATGAACCTGATCCCTGAGATTCAGGTGTATATGTCTCGTATAGCTTCCCTGCAGATTCGTAACCGGGCTACGCTAGGAGGGAACATAATCAATGCCTCACCAATAGGGGATATGACGATCCTTCTCCTGGCTCTGGAAGCAGTATTGGTTTTGAAAAAGTTTCCAAGCGGAAATATCTGGATATTGCATCGGTAAACAGTGCAATAAAAATTCGTTGTGAAGATGGGATCATTCGTGAGGCTAGTCTGTCAATGGGTGGTGTTGCTCCGGTTCCCTTATTTTTACGGGCAACCTCTCACTATTTCACCGGCAAGCGAATTTGCAGGGAAGTCGTTGAAGGAGCATTTCCCATTATTCAGCAAGAAATTTGCCCAATCGGCGATATCAGAGGGAGTGTGGATTACAAAAGGCTTTTGGCCCGTCAACTCATCATTGCCCATTTTACAAAACTTTTTCCGGAAAGAGTGACGGTAAAGGATTTTTATGAAACAGAGTGACGCCGTCTCCCACACACGCGGTGAATCTCAATATGTGGATGATATGCCACAGCCTTCAGAGATGTTGTACGCTGCTGTATTTTCTTCCCCGGTAATGCATGGGAAGATCACAGCGCTCCGCATTCAAGACGCATGTTCGATAGATGGGATCGTTGCGGTATTAACATCAAAGGACATTCCTGGCGAGAACCAAATAGGGCCAATTATTCAGGATGAGGAGCTGCTCGTCAGCGAGGAGGTTTGTTATGTAGGGCAACCCGTGGCGTTGGTGATAGGCACGAGTCCTGAAATTGCCCGAAGAGGTGTCAAAATGATTACCGTGGACGTTGAGGAACTCCCTGCCATTACCGATCCCAAAGAGGCATTCTTGAAAGGAAATACCATTGGCTTACCCAGAACCTTTATTCTTGGTGATGTAGAAGCTACGTGGCAAAAATGCGATCTCGTTCTGGAGGGTTCTTGTGACATTGGCGGTCAGGAACACGTTTACCTGGAAACACAGCGGGCACGTGCAATTCCTCTTGAAGAACATAATTTTTGCATTTATTCCGCTACGCAGGGTCCATCGGCAGTACAGAGGCATGCAGCAAAGGTATTGGGATTGCCGGATCACAATATCGAGGTTGATGTGAAACGATTGGGAGGAGCTTTTGGCGGTAAGGAGGATCAGGCAACATCATGGGCCTGCATGGCAGCGCTTGCAGCATGGCATACAAAAAAACCGGTAGAACTGGTGCTTGGGCGTGCGGATGATATCAAAATGACCGGGAAACGGCATCCGTATAAATCGGATTTCAAAATTGGTGTGACCAAAGAAGGCAAAATACTGGCATATGAAGTAAAACATTACCAGAATTCAGGCGCCACTGCGGATTTATCACCCGCTGTTTTGGAACGGACACTGTTTCACAGCACGAATAGTTATTGTATACCAAATGTGAAAATTTTTGGTGTCTGCTGTCGGACCAATCTGCCGTCGAATACCGCTTTTCGGGGATTCGGCGGACCGCAGGGAATGTTTGTCATTGAAAGTGCCATTGCAAAAGTTGCAGAGGAACTGGATATGCCCCGTGAAGAAATTCAGGTCAAAAATCTGCTCAGGGAAAATGATCTGTTTCCTTACGGACAACGAGCCGGAAATTGCAGGAGTCTTTTGACATGGAATACTGCAGTGGAGAAATACAAACTGAGCGAAATCCGTAAAAGGGTAGTGGACTATAACAAAACTCACTTTGAGACCAAAAAAGGTATTGCAGTGATGCCCATTTGCTTTGGCATCTCATTTACCACGACGTATATGAATCAGGCGAGCTCATTAATTCATATATACACAGACGGCAGCATAAGTGTTTCTACCGGTGGCGTGGAGATGGGACAAGGATTGAAATCAAATATTGCGGGTATTGTCTCAAAAGGGTTCGGGATAAGGGAACATCGCATTAAGATTGAAAGTACAAATACCACCCGCATTGCCAATATGTCACCAAGCGCCGCCAGCGCTACCACTGTTTTAAATGGGAATGCCACATTGATAGCAATTGGACAAGTGCTTGATCGCTTAAAATCTATGGTTGCCAAAGAACTTAGTGTTCGGGATAAAGGGAGAATTACCATTGTTGACGAAAAGGTACTCTGCGATGGATGCAAAACAGAATGGACGTGGAATCGGCTGGTTCAAACCGCACACTTGAATCGCATCGGTCTTTCAGCTCACGGGTTCTTTGCAACGCCCGAAATATATTTTGATAAGACAAAAGAAAAGGGACATCCGTTTGCCTATCATATTTTTGGGACAGCAATTATTGAAGTAACCCTGGATTGTTTGCGAGGTACGTACGATATTGATTCTGTCAGGATCGTGCACGCTTTGGGCAGACCACTAAGTGAACTCGTGGATAGAGGTCAAATTGAAGGTGGTCTGGCTCAGGGATTGGGGTGGATGACTATTGAAGACCTGAGTTTTAATGAAAAGGGGCAATTACTTTCAGGTGCCCTGGCAACATATAAGGTACCCGATGTATATTTTATGCCTGACGATATTGAGCTGACGTTCCTCGAAGATGAAGGAAATACTTTGGGGCCCTATGGGAACAAGGCAGTTGGTGAGCCGCCTCTCATGTATGGAATTGGCGTATTCTTTGCGATTCGATGCGCCATGCGCGCCTTCAGACTGCAAAAAGAATTTGCCTTTACCTCGCCATTAACACCGGAACGTGTTTTATTGCAACTCTATGCTGATTAGGATACCATGAAAGAAGTTATCGAGGAAGCGCTCGGTTTAATGGAAAAAGGTGAACCTTGTGTAATGGCAACTGTTATCCATACAAAAGGGTCTACTCCACAAAAGGCAGGCGCAAAACTATTAATTCGCAAGGATGGAAGCTGTGTTGGCACTCTTGGCGGTGGATGCGTTGAAGGAGAAATCTGGTCGCTGGCCAAACAGCTATTAAGTACACAAGGAGAACCGTTGTGCCTCAAATACGATTTAAACGAAGCGTTTACTGCAAGGGATGGACTTGTCTGTGGCGGTACCATGTTTTTCTTTATCGATCCCCTTGCAAGTACCGGTAATTTTCAGTCATTTGCATCAGAAATTGTACGGGCATATCGTGGTGAAATGCCGGCAGCATTGGCTACCGTAGTTAACTCTCCCACGGGGACACCTAAATTAGGATCCAAATTGCTCATTCGGGAAGATGGCGCTGTTCAGGGAAGTTTTGACAACAGCCCGCTGGAACTGGAAACGAGCGCCATAGGAAAAACACTGGCAATTCATGGGGGAAACAGATATTTCAAGGCAGCAGATAATACAGAAATATTTGTAGAGGGTTTTCTTGCTCCACCCACACTGGTTTTAATAGGCGGCGGACACGTAAACCGGGCAGTTTCGAGATTGGCTTCGTTACTGGGATTTCGTGTGTATGCTGTTGATGACCGTCTTGAATTTGCCAATAAAGAACGTTTCCCGGAAGCAGAAACCCTGGTAATTTCTGATTACAGCAGAGGACTCGAAAACGTATCTGTCAATTCAAACACGTACATTGTTGTGGCCACACGCGGTCATCAGTATGACGATTTAGCATTGGCTGCTGCCATCCGAACTCCCGCCCGCTACATAGGCTTGTTAGGGAGCAGACGGAAAACGCTTGAGATTTACAAAAACCTTTTGAAGGAAAAAGTATCGCCGGAACGTTTACGGGAGGTGTATGCCCCGATAGGACTGAACATCGGCGCTATTACACCGGAAGAACTTGCGGTCAGTATCATGGCGGAAATCATCATGGTACGCAACGGAGGCGATGGAATGTCCATGAAAATGAATACTGCAAATCTAAATACCCTCGTGAAGCACGAATCTCCCGATCAGGCATTATGAAACTGAGCACATAGCAATTTGATGGCCTTGTTCCGCTTAAGTCATCAAGGAAAAAACAATCATCTCCTCAATTGTTTAAACCATCACAAAATAATACGGTCAAATTTATTTAGGGTTTATTCTAGCTTGACAAATCGCATTAATTCGGATAATTTGGCACAAGTATTATAATGCAGGATATTTGTTACGTATATCTGAGTTTTCTTTAAGCATATTTTAGAAAGGAATATTGTAAGTTCATGGCTGCAAAATTAATCAAAGGAACTGAAATCGGAGAGCAAATTCTCCAGGAGATTACGACAGAAGTAGCACACATTAAAGGTAAATATGGCATTGTGCCAGGACTGGTAACCATTCTGGTAGGTCAAAACCCCGCTTCTGTATCATATGTTACCTTAAAAATTAAAACTGCTCACAGGTTAGGTTTTAAAGAGATACAGGATAATCAACCCGTTGATATCTCAGAGAAAGACCTGCTCGCGCTTATTAATAAATACAACAACGACAATTCAATTCATGGCATCCTTGTACAGCTCCCCCTTCCAAAACATATCGATGAAAAGAAGGTAATCAATGCCATTGACCCCGATAAGGATGTCGACGGTTTCCATCCCGTAAATGTTGGGCGTCTCATGATCGGCGGCGATGAGATAAAATTCCCGCCATGCACGCCAGCCGGCATTCAGGAACTGATTGTACGTTCCGGCATTGAAACAAGCGGAGCTGAGGCCGTCGTCGTTGGACGCTCAAATATCGTGGGAAAACCGATTGCCAACATGCTGGTTCAAAAAGGAAGAGGAGCTGACGCGACGGTAACCGTTGTTCATACAAAAACCAAAAATCTAGCCGCTCATTGCAAACGCGCAGATATCTTAATCGTTGCAGCGGGTGTGCCGGGCCTTGTAAAGCCGGAATGGATCAAGCCAGGTGCATGCGTCATTGATGTAGGTGTTAACAGGGTTGGTGAAAAGCCCAGCAAAGACGATCCCAAAAAGATGGTTCCCATTTTAAAAGGCGATGTTGATTTTGATACGGCCAGGGAAATTGCCGGCTACATCACCCCGGTCCCCGGCGGTGTTGGGCCTATGACCATTACCATGCTTATGAAAAACACCTTAAAATCCCTCAAATTCAAGTTGGGTATCCAATAGAATAAAAAGTAAGAAAGGAGTGATTAGCATGAAAAAAATAACCGCAACCGATACTCTTGATTTATCAATCCCGGAAAGGATTCAGCTCGTTGAAGATATTTGGGATACCATAGCTGCTGAAGCAGACTCTGTCGAATTAACTGAGGAAGAGAAAAAGATCGTTGATGAACGGCTGGCGGCATACCACAGAAATCCAGAAATAGGGTCTCCGTGGGAAGAAGTTTTAAAAAGACTCACCGGTAATAAATGAAATGCAAAATACTTATCAGGCCCGAGGCTGAAGACGACTTAAAAGAAGCGTTCGTATGGTATGAAGGCAAAAGGAAGGGCTTGGGTTATGACTTCTTGTTGCAGATTGACGCAGCACTGAGATTTATAGAAGAAAATCCGACAATTCACCCGATAGTGTTTAAAGGAACAAGAAAACATCTTATCAGGCGGTTTCCTTACAAAGCAATCTACCTGGTTGAAAGAGAAAATATTGTTGTGCTTGCAGTAATTCATGGCAAACGAAACCCCAAGCTAATACAACATCGAATAGAGAACATCTAATAAATAATGACTGAAAAACAATTTACAGCAGAGTTGCTCGCCGCTGTCTCACCTGCAATTACCGATGCAAAGGTTGATTCTGGCGTCAGCGTTCTTTACGAGATGCCTATAGATGATGACGGCGTTGTTCAAATGGGTATTGACACCGACACAGGGTTACCCATTCGAGGTAAAGGGACTGGATTTGAACAAGATTTCTTAATTTATGAGGAAAAAACTGAGGGTCATACGACTATAATTCCAAGAGTGATTGCAGAAGTAAAATATGGCGGTGTTACAACCCACGATGCAATTGTTTATTCGTATAAAGCAGAGTGCATCAAGCGCATTTACCCTTTCTGTCGATACGGCATGATTCTCGGTGGCATGAAGACAATTCCTGGTAGGGTGTTGCGTCATGGCCGAAATTTCGACTTCATTTGCGTCGTGGCCTACCCTTTCTTATCTGATCAAATTGGAGAAGCAAGCAGACTGCTCCTTGAGGAGTTGAGCACTTCTCGTATCACAGGATCAATTATGAGTGGGAAGAAGAAATTACAAGTATTTCAGCGAAGAATTCAAATCAAAGAGTAACATCCTCTAACAAGTCACTCAAGGTCGACCCGGAATAACGCTGGTTTGATTTTGGCAAAAGTCTGTGGCCGGACGGCTTAGTTATTGTTATGCACAGGGACAATGAGAAATCGAGCTGATGGAGAAATTCTATGTCTTATAACGATGTAAATTATGAATGGACAAAAAAGGGAGGCGCTCTCAGCGATAAGACTGCTTTTGAAGAATTTGGATTGACACAAAATGATATCATAAAAGCAATTAATGAGGGAAAGCTCCAATTTAGAGAGGGCAGTATATACGGAAATCCATATCTTAGATTGCTTCGATCAGAAGTTGAAAATTTGGCTTCAGAAAGATTTGTTTAATAAGAAAAAGGCTAAGAATGAATTGAAAAAAATAAATAAAGAACTAAAATATTTGAAATCGAAGATCATAGGACTTGAAATTAGAAAAAACGAATTAACTCAAATCATGAAAGCATAACAAATCTGGCGTTCTCCTCTTGTTTATCAAACTGTTTCAATATCCAATCTCTTGTCAGTAAGAGATGAGGCCTTTCAAGACCATCGGTACCACGACACCAACTCCACCTCCATTCCTCCGGACGGTGCACCTTTTTAGCCCGGACAGGGTTAAGAATAGCGTTTTTCGTATAGTGAGATTTCACACGACACCGAAAACAGATGCTATAGGTTTGCCAGCAAACCGTCTTGATGTTATTTTTCTCTATCGGAACATACCGCCACTTGTTGTTCAAGCCTTTCGATCATGGCACTGTATTTTTCATGAACACCGGCCTCGAGGTCTTCTTTTTCCAAGGCATCGAATTTCTTCACGAACATCACCTGCTCGTCGGGGGTTAATGTCTTGTTTATCCAGGGAAAGAGGATTTTTTCCTCCATTTCAATGTGCTTTTCCATGTCTTTGATATAGGAACGAATGATTTTGACGATCTTCTTTTTCGCCTTTTTACCCTGATAAAAGCTGTTGAGCGCTCCAGACAGATTTCTCATCTCATCACGTGCAGACACGTGTTCCATGAGGAGCCGTCCAAGGAAATCCTTCTTTTCGCCTTCATCTTTCACTTTTAGTGCGGGGAAGAGTACTTTGTCTTCCTTCTCCTGATGGTGTTTATCAGAAAAATTGGTAATGATTTGTACCATGTCACTAAAAGTTTCTTTCGAAATAGGTTTATCCTCATCGAGACACTTCGTGGCCTTTTCTAAAATCTGCAACACCCTTTTGATAACATCAAAGTCGTAATGTAATAGGTCCGTAACGGATGGGTTTGTATTTTCAACGTGTGTATGCTCTTGATAGATAGTATATTTTTGAGGTGCACAGGCGGAAATACCCAGACAAAAGAACACAATGGCAGACACAAAGAATCTTTTCATACTTAATCAGCAAAAAATGTCACAAACTCAGGTTCCACAATAATGTTCAGGATATCACATCTGGAGATGACTCCCACCAGGGTGTCATTTCTCACAACAGGAACGCGGATGATGTTGTGCTTTGTCATGAGGTCTATAATGTGGTCAATTGAGGCATCTTCGGTCACACAGATGGGATTTTTTGACATAATATCCCCTGCCGTTACTTGTTCTAATGCCTTTCCGCTTCGAATGGCCTTGAGAAGGTCAAACTCGCTTACCACGCCAACAACCTTTCCCTTGTCGTCCACAACAGGCAATCCGCTATACATGCCGGACAACAATTTTACAGCCAGATCCCTACCGATGGTGTTTTTCTTTGCAGCGGTAACAATCTTATTCATAATGTCTTTGGCTATCATAATTCATACCTCCTTTTAAAATAAATAAAGCAACAATACTTAATTATCCCCGCAATCCCTTATTCGCCAGATTATAGTTTCCGACGTTTTCATTATACGGTCAATTCACTGTTTGTCAAACACTAAGAATTGAGAAAACCCTTGATAAGTGCTTAGTAAATTGATAGTATTTGTCGTTTATCAATTATTAGTAGCAGTTCGCAAAGAAAAACACAACCCTCTGGTCCCCCTCACTAAGGGGAATTGGTTTTTCCCCCCAACCGGGCGACTGGGTAGAAATAACGAGAAAGGGAATTTGTATTTGAAGCCTGTTATTGTATCAACAACGATTTTAGCAGTTAGAAAGGACGGGCATGTCGCCATTGGCGGTGACGGCCAGGTTACCATGAATGCCGCGGTGGTAAAACAGGATGCCAAAAAGATTCGCAGGCTTTACCATGATAAGGTTATCGTGGGGTTTGCCGGTTCGTCGGCAGACGCCTTTGCCCTCATGGAAAGGTTTGATGCCAAGCTTGAACAGTATCAGGGAAATGTCCTGCGCAGTGCCCATGAACTTGCCAAGGAGTGGCGAACGGACAAGGTGCTGAGGAGATTGGAATCCCTGCTGGTTGTTGTAGATAAACAATACTCCTTTTTGATCTCAGGCGGCGGAGATGTGATTGAACCGGATGATGGCATTATTGGTATTGGTTCTGGTGGTTCGTATGCAATTGCAGCGGCAAGGGCATTGATAAAGCATACCTCATTGTCTGCAAAAGAGATTGTTGAAGCGGCCCTTAACATAGCAGCGGATATTTGTGTATATACCAATAAAAATATCAAGGTGGAGGAGGTCAGGTAGTGGATGAACTAACGCCCCGTAAAATTGTCGAGGAGCTCGATAAATACATCATCGGCCAAAAGAATGCCAAACGTGCCGTGGCAATTGCTATCCGCAACCGGTGGCGCCGATACCAGCTTTCTGACGAATTGCGGGAAGAGGTATTGCCGAAGAATATCATTATGATCGGTCCGACGGGTGTTGGAAAAACAGAGATTGCGCGACGGATGGCTGCACTCGTAAAGGCGCCTTTTCTCAAGGTTGAAGCTTCAAAATACACGGAAGTTGGTTACCATGGCCGCGACGTGGAATCTATGGTGCGCGATATTGCCGAAATCGGCGTGAATATGGTTAAAGCAGAAATGATACAATCTGTCCAGGAGAAGGCGGAAAAGATGGCCGAGGAGAGGCTTCTGGACTTGTTACTGCCGCCAGTGCCAAAGAGTGCGGAACCGTCCAGTGCTGAGGCAGAAGAACAACGGTTAAGTACACGGGAAAAGTTTCGCAAAAAATTGCAGGACGGAGAACTTTCAAACCGTATCGTAGAGCTTACCGTTCATGAGAAGCCTTATGTACTCCAGGGTTTTGTTGCCGGGGTTGAAGAAATGGGCATGGATTTCCAAAACATGCTGGAAAAGATGATACCCCCACGCGCACAGGTAAGAAAGGTAGCTGTCGCCGATGCAAAAAGGATTTTAACGCAGGAAGAGGCAGAGAAACTCATTGACCGGGAAAAAGTCATCCAGGAAGCCATTCGGCGGACAGAACAGTTTGGGATTATCTTTGTAGACGAGATTGATAAGATTGCCGGCCGTGAATCCGCACACGGTCCTGACGTCTCCCGTGAAGGCGTACAAAGGGACCTGTTGCCGATTGTGGACGGCACCACGGTTAATACCCGATACGGGATGGTCAAGACCGACCGGATTCTTTTTATTGCCGCAGGTGCATTTCATGTTTCCAAACCATCGGATTTAATTCCTGAGCTGCAGGGGCGATTCCCCATTCGTGTAGAATTAGAAGATCTGGGAAAAGAGGAATTTTTGCGCATCCTGACTGAGCCCAAAAATGCCTTGATAAAACAATACAAGGCGCTTTTGGAAACTGAGGGGATCAAGATGCGATTTGAGAATGACGCCATTGAGGCTATTGCAGAGATTGCTGTGCAGGTTAACAAACGCACACAGAACATTGGTGCACGAAGATTGCATACCGTGATGGAAAAACTTGTAGAAGATGTCTCCTTCGATGCATCTGATATGAATGGTGCGGAGGTTGTTATCAATGCAAAATATGTTCAGGACAAATTGCAGGCCATAGCAAAAGACGAGGATATGAGTCGCTATATTCTTTAGAATACCGAAGAAAACGGAAGGCATGCGTGTTTTTCCCCGCTGAACCCCGCCGCTGCGTGTACAATCTGCAAGTATTTATAGTGGCCGACTAAAGAAAGTTGTTATTCGTGCGAAAGCAGGAATCTGGCTTTTGCCCTGTATCCTGAATTCTCACTGGAGTTTACCCCTTGCGAAAGCAGGGGTGGGAATGATATTTTGGTTGTATGATGTCAATTTATTTATAGCGCTCACGAGAAAAGCTGTGTCTTATATTTCATATCTTGCAGTTTTAAAATATGAAACCAATTATTGGCATCAATTGCGATTACGGTGAGTCAGGAAAACAACCATACTCCTTTACCTATAGAAATTATAGCGAGGCTGTCATTGCAGCTTGCGGTATTCCACTCTTATTGCCTGTTATAAAAGATAAAAATGATGTAGAGCGCTTTTTAAAAAGGATAGACGGGTTGCTCCTGACGGGGGGAAACGATGTCCCACCGCAACGCTATGGAGAAGAGCGACACCAAAAGACCGTTTGCGTCCATCCAGACAAAGATATCTCGGACAATATCCTGGTAGGCGCCGCTCTGCAGATAAAAAAACCCATTTTGGCTATATGTTACGGTGTTCAGCTTGTAAACGTTGTCCTGGGCGGCTCTCTCATACAGGATATCCCCTCGGAGGGTATATCTTTTCTTGTTCATAAAGACTTACGAAATGAGCAATATACCCATCCGGTAACGGTAGGGAAAAATTCTCTCCTGCATAAGATTATTGGGACAGAGTGCATTGAGACCAACAGTGTCCATCATCAGGCTATACATGAATTGGGCAAGGGTTTAACGGCTACGGCCCATACTTCAGATGGTATTACAGAGGCGGTAGAACTCGGGGAATATCCATTTCTTTTGGGTGTTCAATGGCATCCTGAACGTATGACGCATGATCCCTACCATAGAG
Organism: Candidatus Brocadia sp.; assembly: GCA_030837935.1. Taxonomy (GTDB): domain Bacteria; phylum Planctomycetota; class Brocadiia; order Brocadiales; family Brocadiaceae; genus Brocadia. Next base: position 942 of record JAUQXU010000114.1, on the reverse strand, counting down.
CATTATTTAGCGCTCTTGTTGAAGCATCAAAACAATAGTCTCATAGCGGCAGAACCTGACTTACTATGGTGAGTTTTTTAGTTGCATTCTTTGCAGGTGCCAAAGAAAGATATCTGGAATCCAGAAACGGTATAATCCTTCTCGATAAAGTCTGGTAATTTGACATGGGGCGAGAAATCCTCAAAGACATCGAGTATCTTTTTGCAGGTAGAGCAGATTGCGTGATGGTGGATGTTCGTGTTGGGGTCATAATGCTTACGGTCGTCGTCAATAGTGAATTCTCTGACTTCCCCCAATTTCCTTAACGTCTCTAAGGTTTTGTAAATGGTGGTAAACGATACGGCGGGATACACCTTTTTTACCCTCTTGTAAACATCTTCGGCAGATGGATGGGAACTATTATTCTCTAAAACTTTGAATATCATCAACCGTTGTGGGGTAATTTTCATACCGTGGCTTCTCAGTGTTTTCGTCAGTTTTTCTATGGTTTCCATGTATAGTAATGAATAAAATAATAAATAAAAATGATTGTTAATTACGATAAAATAGTATTTAAATGCTTAAGAGATGTCAATAAAAAAGTATGAAGCGTTCATTTCAAACTCTGTCCCCGGGTACAGAATCTTAAAGCTTCAAACTCTGTTTTTATGACACACATATCGTAGGGTTGGATTTTACCAGCATATATCTTTTCAGTAACATGTGTTGAGTTGATTACTTATGATGCATTTTAAAAAGGTATATTTTGTGTAAACATTTTGTTGTGGCTTTTTGTTATATACTCCAGAATTATCATATTTTATAAGTCTTAATTCAAAAACAGGAAAATGTGAATATGGACAGATTTGAATATAAAATTGACCATTTAACCGATGAAAACTATGAAAATTATACCACCGAAGAGGATGCCATTGACGTCGAAGTCCTTGGGGAAAAGGTAAA
>JAUQXU010000113.1 GCA_030837935.1 Candidatus Brocadia sp. | reverse complement strand
CTTTACATTTTCAAAGAAGCTGTCATATCCGCGCTCTTCTATAATATTTGCTCCGTGGTTGAACTTCGGATCACGCTGATAGCTCTCTCCAAAATAAGTATCACCAAGGAATAATATCGAAAGTGAATCGCTGTTTGTGTTTCCGGCTATTAGAAAAACCAGTGATAAAAACAAGATCTTCATCAGGTCAGATTATTGATTACAGGCAAAGTCCGGGTACAGATGTTCTTAATGATCAATAATAATCTACTTTTGCAAAAGTTCTTTTGATCGCTTTGGCGTACTTGTATTTCGGATATCCTATGATCAGAAAAACCCCGTCTTTGGAAGATTCAGGAAGCCCAAATTTTTTCTTAAAGCCTTTCATATTCTTTAAAAACGGGGCAATGCTGCCGATCATGCAGCTTCCGAGTCCGAGTGATTGTGCAGCAAGCATTGCGTAAGTTGCGGGAATAAGCGGGTCAACAGGATCTGCATAACCTGAATTATAGAAATACATTGCAAGCGGAGCGTCGTACAAAAGGTAGTTCTTCTCTTCGGCTTTACTCTTTGTAAAAAAATTAATTAGCGGCACGATAAACTTTTTCGTCAGTTCATAGTCATTCTTCTTCATAAATGGTTTCATTACAGCAAGCATAAATGGGGAAAAGAACTTTTTCATGGGCTTAAGTGCATCAATAAAATCGAAAGAGAACTGCCTGAGCTTATCTTTTCCCTTAAGAACGAAAACTCCAACGTCAGATGGCGGAATTCCCATTGGCGAAGTACTTGCTGCTTCCAGGATCTCATCTATTACTGCCTGTTCTACATCTTTATCTTTGTAATCCCTGATGCTCCTTCTTGAAAGCATCAGTTTGTAAAGATAGTCGTAAGTGGTCCTCTCACCCCTTGATGGCTGCTTAATGAAATCTTCAGCACTGAGTGTTCTGCCTTCAACGGTTATAGAGCCATTGGGACAAACTGCAGCGCACTGTCCGCATCCAAAGCACCCAAACAGAGAGTCATCCTTAAAAAGCAGCTTTTCGCCTTCAATATATAAGGCAAAATCCTTGCAGACCTCAACACATGCACCGCAGAAATTGCATGAATCCTGATCTATTGATACATGCGCATTTTCACTTGTCCTTGTTGTTGGAATTGACATAAACCCTCCTTAGTATGCAATAATAATACTACTTTGCCAATTTTCCAATGATGCTCATCATTATTAAATGAATTTAAATCTCCTCAAAAAAAAACCGGGTTTTTAGCCCGGTTCTGAATATGTAACAAGAAATGAAAACAAACTCCTGGAAAATGATCCCCAGAAGCAAATCCTTCTGATCAGGATTCCAAGACCTCCGTCATGGTCATTTCTACATACATCCTGTTTGGCCGTGTGTTGATCTTCTTTATCTGTACTTCACACTTCCATGCGTGAGCTGATTCATCTTTGAAGCTGAAAATGCTGGTGTATGTTTCATCAGCACTAATATCAGAAGAAACCTGCTGCCAATTATGCTTATCGCTTAAACGGCTGCAAAATGCTTCTGAAAATTTCCCGGTTTCAAGATCAGTCTCAACAAAATATTCATATTTGATCTTCTGGGCAGAAATATCTTCCGGTGCTGCAAAAACAGATGAAACAGAAACAATGCTATGAATAACCAGGGCTAAGGTTAAAACGAGAACTTTTGGCATAGCTGTTTATTTATTTAGTTCCGAAAAAGAATATTTAAAACTCTGAATTTTCTTTAATAACCGGAAGGTTTCAAATACCTTCCTGGATTATTTATTAATCAGAAATTAAACTCATAACTGACCTTGAAATATCTTCTTGTGTACTGAAGCTTATCACCTTCAAGATTGAGCACAAGGTAAACACTGCTTCCTCCGAAGAACTCATACTGAACCATAGTGTTCCATAATGCACGCTTACCGTATGTATCCTTCTGGAAGTATGTTCTCAAATATAGTTTTTCAATTACCTTCAGGTCTATCTTTGTGCTGTAAATTGATTGAATAATATCTCCAACTTCCCTGTAGCTGTAACTGGCTCCGATTCTCAGCTTACCGAAAAACGAAAGGTCAACGGAAGTGTACGGGTTAAGTAAAGTTTCCCCGAAATATTTTCCTCCGTAGAATCCAACCTGGAGTGAATGGTTGCCGTATATGAGCCTGAAATTATGTTCTGTCAGAATGTTATCTCTTACAAGCCTGCTTCCGTCATCATTGGTCATAACATTCCCGAAACGGTCCATTTCATTCGGACGGTCATATTCTATACTGTGGAAAAAACTGAGCCAGCCGAAGACTTTATAGAATATATTTGAAAAC
>JAUQXU010000010.1 GCA_030837935.1 Candidatus Brocadia sp. | reverse complement strand
CGGCGCCCGGAGATGGATTCGATTCAATCATGTGTTGGGCTTTCAACCTTCTGAATTTGCAAAATTGGCAATTATCATATTTATTTCAGGGTATATTGCGAAAAATCAGGGTCGCATGTCTGAATTTAAATGTGGCTTCATAATACCCATTGGTGTTATAGCATTGACGAGTGCTCTGGTGATGAAGGAGCCAGATTTTGGGACTTCAGCATTTGTTGCAATACTATCATTGGTTATGCTTGTTGTTGGTGGAACAAGAATTATTTTTGTCTGTTTTACTGCCATGGCGTTTGTACCATTTATTCACACAATGCTGTTTGAAGTCTCATATAGAAAAGACAGGTTGATGGCCTTTGTCGATCCATGGAAAGATCCATCGGGAACAGGATATCACATAATTCAGTCGTGGATTGCCCTTGGTTCCGGTGGTTTGACAGGATTAGGAATAGGGAGCAGTAAGCAAAAACTCTTTTTTTTGCCAGAAAGCAACAGTGATTTTATATTTACTATTATAGGGGAAGAGTTTGGCTTCCTTGGTGTGATCGCTGTTATCGGCATCTTTTTATTATTAATATGGCGGGGGTTAAAGATTGTACATAAAGCCAGGGATACATTTGGCTTTTTTTTGGGGCTTGGAATTACGGTAATGTTTGGATTACAGGCGATTATCAACATTGCAGTTGTCTCTGGTATTGTACCGACAAAAGGTATTCCATTGCCTTTTGTCAGTTCGGGAGGATCCTCGTTACTGTTTTCGATGATAGGGGTTGGCATATTGGTTAATATTGCAAGGCAGTCATGTGTATCAGAAACGTCAAGTTTGCCGGTGGATAGAGTAGAACTATCGGCAGATAACATGGAGAGGGTGTTGCCTGTAAGGATTTGGCATAAGATAACATCGAATATAGCAAGTTTCTCTTGGTGATGGGAGAAAAAATTATTTAAGGCAGATTTTGCGTAAAATTCAAACATACGATAGTCTTATAATGCGTCAAGTGTGTTTATTTTTTGTACTAAAGATCTTTGTAAAGAAAAAAGGGGTATAAAAAATGAAAATAGTTTTTGCAGGGGGGGCGACGGGTGGACATTTGATGGTGGGCTTGAGTACGGCAGAAGAAATTCGCTCTCGGTTTCACGGGGCAGAGATTGTCTTTTTTGGAACGGATAAAAAATTTGAAAAACGATGCGTAGAACAAGAAGGATTTCAGTACCGGCAAGTACGTGCAAAAAAATGGGGGAAATCGTGCAAACAGCTATTCGCATTTATTGGTGCAACATTTCTCGGTATTTTTGAATCCCTTTTAGAGATAAGAAAATTTAACCCTGATATTATAGTCGGTTTGGGTGGTTATGCATCCGTCGCCCCAATAATCGCTGCAAAATTGCTCGGCATTCCATCTGTGTTACTTGAACAGAATGTAATTCCCGGGAAGGCAAATCGGTTTTTATCTAGATGGGTTGATGAGGTGTATTGTCACTGGCGTGGAGCGCTCAAATGGTTTAACAAGGCAAAAGTTGTTCGTGTAACGGGGACACCGATCCGGAAGGAAATCTTGTCCAGCAATAAACGACACTCTGCCGAGAAATTCGGTCTGAGTCTTTCTAAAAAAACACTGCTGATTACAGGCGGCAGTCAGGGTGCGCAGGCAATTAATGAGACGGTATTACGAAGTTTACCTAAATTTGAATTGTTATATAACGATCTGCAAATAATCCACTGTACAGGTGAATACGAGTACGAGATTGTACAGGCCGCTTATAAACAAACGAAGATAGATGCGTTTGTTTGCAGTTTTCTCGATGACATGGGTGCTGCTTTTCGTATGGCCGATATAATTCTTTGCCGGGCAGGTGCAACTACCATTGCGGAAATTACCGCAGTTGGTATTCCTGCGATATTGATACCTTATCCTTACGCTGCGGATAACCATCAATATTGGAATGCAATGGAGTTGGTAAGCAACGGCGGAGGGTATTTGTTGCAACAGCTTGATTTGACATCTGAAAAAATCGTAGAACTTATTACAGACCTTTTTAATAATCAAGAGAAGTATGATCGGATGAAGATGTTTAATAAGGGAACG